>CAYPIJ010000042.1:10432-13200 GCA_964410755.1 uncultured Oscillospiraceae bacterium
AAAGGAGAAAGAAATTAATGACTATTGAAGAAAAAATGAAAAATTTGTCTGTTCCAAAAGGAAAAATAGACGTTGTTTTGGATACAGATGCCTACAATGAAATCGATGACCAATATGCAATCGCATATATGTTAGCATCAACCGAAAAATTAAATACAAAAGCAATATATGCGGCACCGTTTTTAAATTCTCGCTGTGAAAGCCCAAAAGAGGGAATGGAAATGAGCTATAATGAAATTGTAAGGCTTCTTGATTTAATGAAAATAAGCGTACCTGTTTTTAAAGGCTCGGAAAAATTTTTATCTGATGAAAAAACTCCCGTTATATCCGACGCTTGCTTGGATTTGGTGAACAGAACAAAAAAATATTCTCCGCAAAATCCGCTTTATGTTGTTGCCATTGGTGCAATTACAAATATTGCATCCGCACTACTTTATGACCCTACAATTGCAGACAAAATTGTTGTTGTTTGGCTTGGCGGACACGCAAGACATTACCACGATACAAATGAATTTAATATGATGCAAGATGTTGCATCCGCTCGTGTGGTATTGAGTAGTAATGTGCCGTTTGTTCAACTTCCGTGCAACGGAGTTGTAAGCAGTTTTTCCGTTTCCTGTGTTGAATTGGAATATTTTCTTAAAGGTAAAAATCCATTGTGTGATTATTTGCTTTCAAACACTGTAAATGAAGTGAAAAATTATGACAGCAGTATGCTTTGGACAAGAATTATTTGGGATGTTACGGCTGTTGCATGGTTACTTAACGATAACGACAGATTTATGCTTTCAAGTATTGAAAAAATGCAGTTACCCGATTACGATAATAAATATGCTTACGATATTCACGGCGACTTTATGAGATATGTTTATCATATACATAGAGACCCACTTTTAAAAGATTTGATTAATAAAATTACTTCACTTTAATGTTATAATAACAAGGTAGTAGTATTAGGAATATGCTTGAAAATGCAATACCACTCACTATACGAGTGGTATTTTTTGTGTATGTTTGTTTTAATTTGTGAAAAATGCTCATTTTACACAAAAATATGCAACACATTGCCAAAAATTAAACGTTTTTCACTAAAACTATTGATTTTTTCACGAAAATGTGTTAAAATAAAACGAGTAATTAAAAGAGGTGTTAGTTCTGATGAACAGAAAAATATTTTTATCTTCGCCGTGTATGTGTGGTGAAGAAATGAAGTACATACAAGAAGCGTTTGATACAAATTGGATTGCTCCGTTAGGGGCAAATGTTACGGAATTTGAAAATGAAATTTCAAATTATCTTGGTGTAAATTCGGCTGTAGCAATGGCTTCCGGTACTTCGGCAATTCACATGGCATTGAAAGCAGTTGGTGTTGATTCCGGTGATATTGTTTTTTGCCAATCTATGACATTTAGTGCAAGTGCCAATCCTATTAAATATCAGAATGCAACACCTGTATTTATAGACAGTGAGCCGGATACATGGAATATGAGCCCGTCAGCTCTAAAAAAAGCTTTTGAAAAATATCCAAATCCTAAAGCTGTAATTGTTGTTCATTTATATGGTACTCCTGCAAAAATGGACGAAATTGCAGCTATTTGCGCTGAACACAAAGTTCCTTTGATTGAAGATGCGGCAGAGGGCTTGGGTGGTAGTTATAAAAATAAAAAATTGGGAACTTTCGGAAAATACGGAATACTTTCTTTTAACGGAAATAAAATTATAACCACATCGGGTGGTGGTATGCTTGTTGGTAACGATACTGATAAACTGAAAACCGTGTTAAAATGGATAACTCAATCAAGAGAGCCTGCCCGTTGGTATCAGCATGAGGAGTTGGGGTATAATTACAGAATGAGTAACGTTGTTGCAGGTATCGGTAGGGGGCAAATGACAGCACTTGAAAATCACGTTAAACAAAAAACACAAATTTATGAGCGTTATAAAAAGGCTTTTGAAAAATTGCCTTTAACAATGCAACCTTATGAAAATAACACAAAGCCAAATCATTGGTTGAGTTCTGCTACAATCAATGAAAATTGTAATGTAAGTCCTTTTGAAATTATGGATAGGTTGCAGGAGTGTAATGTTGAAACAAGACCGATATGGAAACCAATGCATTTGCAACCGTATTATAAAGATTGTGACTATTTTTCTCACAATGAAGATAATACAAGTGTCAGTGAAGATATTTTCAACAGAGGAATTTGTTTGCCGAGTGATTTTTATCCGAATATGACAATTGAAGAGCAAAACGAAATTATAAAAATTATAGAAAGTGTGTTTTAAAATTGTATAGTAAATTTTTTAAAAGAATTTTTGATATAATATGTGCTTTAAGTGCCATAGTTGTTTTTTCGTGGCTTTACATAATTGTAGCGGTTTTGGTAAGGGTAAAATTGGGAAGTCCTGTTTTGTTTAAACAAGAACGTCCCGGAAAAAATGAAAAAATATTCACGCTTTACAAATTTCGAACCATGACAGACCGTCGTGATGAAAACGGGGATTTGATGCCCGATGAAATACGACTTACAAAGTTTGGTAAGCTTTTGAGAAAAACAAGCTTAGACGAATTGCCTGAAGCTTTCAACATATTAAAGGGTGATATGAGTGTTGTTGGGCCGAGACCGTTGCTTGTTAAATATTTACCGAGATATAATGAGATTCAAAAAAGACGTCATGAGGTTCGTCCCGGGTTGACGGGATTGGCACAGGTAAATGGCAGAAACGGAATATCTTGGGAAGAAAAATTTGATTGGGATGTAAAATAT
>CAYPIJ010000043.1:0-13152 GCA_964410755.1 uncultured Oscillospiraceae bacterium
CTGTTAAGAAGGAGGAATTTTATAATGGAAAAAACAACTTTAAATGATATTAAAAATTTTGAACTTTATTTAACGGAAGAAGAAAAAAGCTTTGCCACCATAGAAAAATACAAAAGAGACGTTACCGCCTTTTTTCTTTGGGCAAAAAATGAAGATTTAACCAAAAAAATCGTTTTGGAATATAAGGAACACATAAAGGAAAATTATTCGCCTGCCAGCGTAAATTCAATGCTGTCATCGTTGAATGCGTTTTTTACTTTTTTAAAAAGACACGAGCTTACGGTTAAAACCTTGAAAATTCAAAGAAAAATTTTTGTGGATAAGGAAAAAGAGCTGACAAAAGCGGAATATGAAAGACTTTTGGACACAGCAAAAAAAAGAAAAGACAAAAAATTGTACTATTTAATTCAAACCGTAGCAAGCACCGGTCTTAGAGTATCGGAAATAAAATATGTAACCACAAAAGCCGTAAAATCGGGACGTGCAACCATCAATTGCAAGGGTAAAATAAGACAAGTATTGTTGCCGAAGCAACTTTGCAAAATGCTAAAAGGATATATTAAAGAAAAAAATATAAAATCGGGCTCTGTATTTGTTTCTAAAAGCGGAAAAGCTCTTGACAGATCTAATATATGGAAAATGCTGAAATCCCTGTGTGAACGCTCCAAGGTTTCAAAGGAAAAAGTATTCCCACACAACTTCCGCCACCTCTTTGCCCGAATGTTTTATTCGCTACAGAAGGATATTATAAGACTTGCGGATATACTCGGACATTCAAATGTAAATACAACGAGAATATATACGGTAGAAAGTGGCGAAATCCATATAAAACAGCTGCAAGAGCTTAACTTGTTACGGTACTGACCCTCATCTACCACATAATCGTCATTATGTGGTAAAAAAAGCTCAATACATACAAGCCCAACATGTTTATTTTACCACCAAATAAAGGATTTGTCAATATAATTTTTGAAATTTCACAATTTTTGTCGTTTTAACTGAATTTTACCGCAAAAAACTGACCAATGGGTGAAAAATTTGTCGTTTTTTTCTATCATTGGTTTATTTTTTATACACATTTTTCCAAAAACTTAAAACGCTTTTTCAACGCTCTTTTTTCTTACCACATAATGACGATTATGTGGTAATCTAATTTTACACTAAAAAGGAGTGAATTTATGTTTGGCAGACAAATGTGTAAAAACTGTGCAACGGGAATGAGATGCTACGGAGAAGATCCATTATCGCCCTTTTGTCCGTATCTTCCTTGCAAAAAAGGAAGTAAATGCGGTATGTATGTTAAAATAAAGAAGAAAAAAAGATTACATTTTCCAAAAAATATTTTCACTTCTTTTAAATTTTAAAAAAGTTTTTTCATGGCAAAAAAAATACCCTTTATTTTTTTTTCAAAAGGGTATTTTTTATTTATTTTAAAGTCTTCCGTAAAGGGAATTGTATTTTTTGAATTTTTCTTTATCAATGGAATTAAGCTGTTGTTGTGTTATTCTGAATTGCCAATTTCCTTTTGCAATTCCCGGTGTGTTTAAACGTGTGTCACGTCCATAGCCCAAAAGGTCCTGAATTGGGAAAATAACAAGGTCGCTATGAGATGCATATATGGCTTTAAGCATATTATTGTAGCCTTTTTCCCAATCTTCTCCCTCATAACCGCAATAAAACAACATATTTTTTCTTTCTTCGTCACCAAGCTCCCAAAGATAGCCCAAAAGTGTGTTGTTGTCGTGGGTTCCCGAATAAGAAACGGAATTTTTAACATAATTGTGGGGAATGTGATTGCTTTTCACATCTCCGAAAAATCCGAATTGAAAAACATTCATGCCGGGGAAACCGCTGTCTTTAACAAGTTTACGCACATTGTCCGTAATTTCTCCCAAATCTTCTGCTATGATAAGTTTATCTTTTTTAATTTCGTTGAAAATTTTCATAAGTGCCATACCGGGGCCTTTTTCCCATTTTCCGTTTTTTGCGGTTGTTTCACCGTTTTTCACACTCCAATAAGACTCAAAGCCTCGAAAATGGTCAAGTCGCACACCGTCAAAAAGTTCAAACATAAACTCCAAACGTTCCCTTTGCCACTTGTAGTTGTCTTTTTCCATTTCTTCCCAATTGTAAAGGGGATTTCCCCAAAGCTGTCCGTCTGCGGAAAAATAGTCGGGAGGAACACCTGCAACACAAGTGGGAACATTGTCCTCGTTAAGTAAAAAATATTTTGGATTGCTTTCCACGTCACTGCTTTCAAAGGAAACATAAAAAGGAATATCACCTATTATTTTTATGCCTTTTTCATTTGCATATTTTTTAATTTCCTGCCATTGCATAAAAAATTCATATTGAATAAATTCCCACATAAAAGATGTTTCTTCGTCTTTTGAGTTTTTGTTCCAAGCAGTCCAAGGCTTATTTTCGTTTGCTTCTTTTTTGCCCATAAATTCACAAAAAGCTTTTGTGTGTGGGTGCGAATTTGAAAAAGTTTCAATTTCTTCTTTGTTTTTCACATTTTTACTTGCTCTTTTTAAAAAATCAAGCCTTTTTTCAAACAATTTTTCGTACTCGCAAACATAAGGTGAAGTTTGCTTTTGTTCTTCAAGTTCTTCTTTTGTCACAAGCCCTTTTTCGTAAAGCTTTAATGGGTCGATAAAATACGGATTTAAACTGAAAGAGCTGTATGAACAGTAAGGTGAATTGCAATCATCGGTTACACAAAAAGGCAAAACCTGCCAATAGGAAAAACCGCATTCACACAAAAAATCTATGAATTTTTTTGCTCCGTCACCGAAATTTCCTATTGAAAATTCCGACGGCAATGAGCTTATGTGCATAAGCACACCGCTTTTTCTTTCCATTTTTCATTTTTTCCTTTCTTAAATTTTTTATTTAAGCTTATCTTTCAAAAATCTGCCCGTATGGGATTTTTCGCATTTTGCGACTTCTTCCGGTGTTCCCTGAACAACTACCGTTCCGCCGTTTTCTCCACCCTCGGGTCCCATATCTATTATATGATCCGCAACCTTTATAACGTCCAAATTATGCTCGATTATAATAATGGAATTTCCACCGTCACAAAGTCTTTGCAAAACACCTATAAGCCTGTTTACGTCGTGAAAATGAAGTCCCGTTGTAGGCTCGTCCAAAATGTAAACGGTTTTTCCCGTAGGTCTTTTTGAAAGCTCCGTTGCAAGCTTAACTCTTTGTGCCTCACCGCCTGAAAGTGTTGTTGACGGCTGACCTATTTTGATATATCCAAGTCCCACGTCTTCCAAAAGCTGTAATTTTCTCTTTATTGAGGGAATATTTTCAAAAAATTCAATTCCCTCTTCAACAGTCATATCCAAAACTTCGCTTATGTTTTTCCCTTTGTAGCGAACTTCAAGGGTTTCTCTGTTGTAGCGTTTTCCTTTACAAGCATCGCACTCAACGAAAACATCGGGTAAAAAGTGCATTTCAATCTTTATTATTCCGTCACCCTCGCAGGCTTCACATCTTCCTCCCTTTACGTTAAAGCTGAAACGACTTGATGTATAGCCTTTCATTTTTGCGTCATTTGTTTGTGCAAACAAATCTCTTATGAGAGAAAACACTCCTGTATACGTTGCAGGGTTGGAACGTGGCGTTCTTCCTATTGGGGATTGGTCAATTGCGATTACTTTATCTAAATTTTCAATTCCCAAAATTTCCTTATGCTTACCGCCCATAGTTTTTCCGTTGTTCAAAATTCTGAAAAGCTCTTTGTAAAGTATTTGATTGATTAAAGAGGATTTTCCCGAGCCGGAAACACCGGTTACAACGGTAATAAGTCCCAAAGGAATTTTTACGTCTATATTTTTAAGGTTATTTTCGCTTGCACCCTTTATGGTAATGAAAATTCCGTTGCCTTTTCTTCTTTCTTTCGGCACTTCTATTTTCTTTCTGCTTGAAAGGTAATCACCGGTAAGTGACTTTTTGTCACCCATAATTTTTTTCGGTGTTCCTTGTGAAACAATGTAACCGCCGTGAACGCCTGCACCCGGACCGAAGTCGAAAACATAGTCTGCATTAAGTATGGTGTCCTCGTCGTGTTCCACAACCAAAACGGTATTACCCAAATCTCTGAGATTGATAAGTGTTTCAATAAGCTTTTCGTTATCTCTTTGGTGAAGTCCTATGCTGGGTTCGTCCAAAACGTACAAAACCCCCATAAGAGAAGAGCCTATTTGCGTTGCAAGACGTATTCTCTGTGCTTCACCGCCTGAAAGTGTGCCTGCGTTTCTGGAAAGGGTAAGATAGGAAAGACCAACCTTGTTTAAAAAGCCCAAACGGTCTTTAATTTCTTTCATAAGTCTTTCGCAAATTATTTTTTCTTTTTCCGTAAGCTCCAAATTGTCGAAAAAGTCGATTATTTCGTTTATTGGCTTGCAAGTAAGCTCATATATGTTAAGTCCGCCAACGGTAACGCTTAAAGTCTCTTTTTTCAGTCTTGACCCCTTACAATCGGGACAAGGCTTTTCCGACATAAGCATTTCAATATCACGTCTTGTCCAGCTTGAATTTGTTTCCTTGTACCGTCTTTCAAGATTGTTTATAACTCCCTCAAAATCCGTTATATATGTGCCTTTTCTACCTCGTCTTTCATATTCGACTTCAATTTGCTCGCCGTTGTTACCGTAAAGAAGCATTTGTGTAACCCATTCAGGCTGGTCTTTTAAAGGCACATCGAGAGAAAAGCCGTAATGCTTGGAAAGTGCGGAATAAATGCTGTAGCAGGTGCTGTCCTCTCTGTCCGATGCATACCAACCTGTTGCGGCAATTGCACCTTCCAAAAGTGATTTTGAAGTGTTGCACATTTTGTCGGGGTCTACTTTCATAAGGTGACCGATACCGCCACAAATCGGGCAAGCTCCGAAAGGATTGTTGAAAGAAAAAGAGCGAGACGTAAGCTCGTCAATGCTTATGTCACAATCGGGGCAGGCATAGTTTAAGCTGAATGTGTAAATTTCTCCCGTTTTATGGTCTGTAACGTTTACAATTCCGTCCGTAAGTGATGTTGCCGTTTCAACGGAATCGGTAATTCTGGGCATAATATCGGGTTTTACCGCAATTCTGTCAACTATAATGTCAATATCGTGTTTTTTGTTTTTTTCAAGCTTTATTTCTTCCGACAAATCGTAGGTAATTCCGTCAACCTTAACACGAACGAAACCGCTTTTTTTTGCTTTTTCAAAAACCTTGGCGTGTTCGCCTTTTTTTCCTTTTACAACAGGTGCGGAAATGATTATTTTTGCTCCGTCACCTTTTTTCATAATAATATCAACGATATTATCAACGGTTTGCTTTGTAATTTCTTTATGGCAAACAGGGCAATGAGGAATACCTATACCCGCATAAAGAAGACGTAAGTAGTCGTAAATTTCCGTTACCGTTCCAACTGTTGAACGTGGATTTTTGGACGTAGTTTTTTGGTCTATTGCAACTGCGGGAGAAAGCCCCTCGATGCTTTCAACAGACGGCTTTGCCATTTGTCCCAAAAACATTCTTGCATAAGAGGAAAGCGATTCCACATATCGTCTTTGACCCTCGGCATAAACGGTATCAAAGGCTATTGAGGATTTTCCCGAACCTGAAACACCTGTGAAAACAACAAGCTTATCTCTGGGAATTTTCAAGTCTATGTTTTTTAAATTATGCTCTTTTGCACCGTTAATTTTAATGTAGTCCATTTCTTTTTTCCTTTCTTTTTTATGTATATAAATGTTGTTCTGTTTTATTTTTTTGTTGTCATACCAAGCGAAAAGGCAAAGCCTCACAGTGGAGTGAGCCACTTTGCATAATAGAGATTTTTGCACATAGTTGGTTAAACAAAGGGCTCTCTCCGCGCACTGAGTTCGGTCGAAATGACATAAAGAGGCGATTGGAATAGAATCTATCCCAAAGTAAGTGCCTTGATTTTATCCCTAAGCTGGGCGGCTTTTTCAAATTCAAGGTTTTTCGCAGCCTTGTTCATTTCTTCCGTAAGTCTTATGATTTCAAGCTCGCTGTATGGCTCATCAACTATCTTTTTGGCCTTTTTCTTCTTCGTTTCTTCTTTTTTCGTTGCTTCTATAACTTCTCTTATGTCTTTTCTTATTGTTTTCGGAACAATACCGTTTTCTTCGTTGTAGGCATTTTGAATTTCTCTTCTTCTTTGTGTTTCCTTAATGGCTCTTTCCATTGCAACGGTAAGCTCGTCCGCATACATAATTACTCGTCCTTGTGCGTTTCTCGCAGCACGGCCTATTGTCTGAATAAGGGCACTTTCGCTTCTCAAAAAGCCTTGCTTGTCCGCATCTAAAATTGCCACCAAAGAAACCTCTGGTAAATCAAGCCCCTCTCTCAAAAGGTTAATTCCTATAAGAACGTCAAATTCCCCTGCTCTCAAATCTCTGATTATTTCCATTCTTTCAATGGTGTCAATGTCGGAATGAAGATATTTCACTTTTACACCTGCATCAGTGAAATATTTTGTCAAATCCTCCGCCATTCTCTTTGTCAGCGTTGTTATAAGAACCCTTTCATTTCGCTGTGTTACAACGTTTATTTCCGACAGCAAATCGTCAATTTGTCCGTCAATGGGTTTAACAAAAATTTCGGGGTCCAAAAGACCTGTTGGACGAATAACTTGTTCTACAATTTGGCTTGAAAGTTCTTTTTCATAATCCTGTGGAGTTGCACTTACGAAAATTGCTTGATTTATACGCTCGTAAAACTCGTCAAAATTAAGCGGTCTGTTGTCAAATGCACTGGGAAGCCTGAAACCATAGTCTATAAGAGAGGTTTTTCTTGCTCTGTCCCCGGCATACATTCCCCTAACCTGTGGCAAGGTAACGTGGCTTTCGTCCACCACCAACAGAAAATCGTCGGGAAAATAATCTATCAGGGTAAACGGAGCAGAACCCGGCTCTCGTCCGCTTATGTGTCGTGAATAATTTTCAATACCCGAGCAAAAGCCGATTTCTCGCATCATTTCCATATCGTAGTTCGTTCGCTGTTCAATTCTTTGTGCCTCGATAAGCTTGTCTTGTGATTTGAAATATTCCACTCTTTCTTTCATTTCTTCTTCAATTGAAACAAGAGCTTTATTCATTTTGTCGGTAGTTGTGGCATAGTGGGAAGCAGGAAAAACGGCAATGTGATTTCTTGTTCCCAAAATTTCTCCCGTAAGGGGGTCAATTTCCGTTATTCTGTCAATTTCGTCTCCGAAAAACTCCACTCTCAAAACCTTTTCCGTGGTATTTACGGGAAAAATATCCAAAACGTCACCGTTTACTCTGAATGTTCCCCTGTGGAAATCAACTTGATTTCGTTCGTACTGTATTTCAATAAGCTTTTTCAAAATTTCGTTTCTGTCTTTTTCCATACCCACACGCAACGACACGCATAGGTCGGAATAGTCCTCAGGGTCACCCAAGCCGTAAATACAAGAAACGCTGGAAACTATTATAACGTCCTTTCTTTCAAAAAGGGCGGTTGTAGCACTGTGACGAAGCTTATCGATTTCGTCGTTTACCTGTGAATCTTTTTCTATAAATGTATCCGTGTGTGGGATATATGCTTCAGGCTGATAATAGTCGTAGTAGGAAACAAAAAATTCAACGGCATTATTTGGAAAAAACTCCTTAAATTCACTGCAAAGCTGTGCCGCCAACGTCTTGTTGTGAGCAAGAATAAGGGTTGGCTTTTGCACTTTTTCTATAACGTTGGCAATTGTAAAGGTTTTTCCCGAGCCTGTTACCCCCAAAAGCGTTTGAAAACGGTCATTTCTCAAAACACCCTCGGAAAGCTGTTCTATTGCCTTAATTTGGTCGCCTTTCGGCTTCATATCCGATACTATTTGAAATTTTTCCATCTGAAAAAGTTCACCTCTTTTTATTTTTTATGTTTCTTTGAAAATATTGTCATTTCAATTGTAGGAGAGGGGCTCGTCTCCTCCCGTTTTTTCTTATCCTGTCATTTCGACTAAGTGCCAACGGCACGCATGGAGAAATCCCATTTTAATAAATTGTAAAAATAAACTTAGCGAAACTTGGGCTTTACTTTATTTACAAACAAAAATTTAGGTTTCCCGTTATGTTAGGGAAAAGGGGGAACCTTCCGATGTTTCCCCCTATTTCCCTAACGACCTTTTACCCCCTCCTGACCGGCCACTCACCGCCGTGGTGGCTTGTTTGTGCATACATCTCTACTATACGTATGGGATTTTTCCGCTTTGTTCTAATATTGTTATCAAACGCAAAGTAACCTTAGCCCTGCGGCGATTGAGCAGTCGGTGAGAAGGGGATTGAGATTGTTAAGAGATAGGGGAAACCGTTCGAGAAGCTTGCCCCATTCTCTTAACGAAAAAATTGCGTTAAAATATTATTTTCATCTCAGTAATAGGCAAAGTTGCTACATTTCGGGAGAAGCAAAGCCCCTCCCCTACGGGGATTGTGCAAGCATATTGGCTAAACATATAGGATTTTTCCATGCATTCGCCTTAAAAGACTCATTTAGTCGAAATGACAGCGTAAGGTAATAAACGGAGTGACGACCTCGGCACTCCCTACGGCCTAAATGACAATCAAAAGCCACAAGCTTTCACAAAAAAACATATTTTTCTTTTGTCTTTTACTCTTTATTATATAACATTTTTCGATAAATTACAATAGATTTTTCAAAATTTATACCTTTTTCACTCTCTATTTTTCCCACATTTCCTTTTTTCTATTCATTTCACGATTTTTTTGTCGAACGAATTTTCTTTACTTTTTGTGGGAAATGATGTATAATAAAGAAAAATGGTAAAAATTGACAATTTTAGAAAGTGAGGAATACCAAATGATGCAACTTTTAAAAAACACAAAAAACGAGCCACTAGCATCGAAAAACACTCTTTACAGTATACCTGTTGAACAAATACGCAGAAATCCACATCAACCGAGAAAAGTTTTTGACGAGGGAGCCCTCTTTGAACTTGCGGAATCCATACGTTCTTGCGGAGTTATCCAGCCTTTAAATGTAAGAAGAATAGGCGAAAACGCATACGAACTGATTTCAGGTGAAAGAAGATTGAAAGCATCGAAGCTTATCGGACTGAAAAAAGTTCCTGCCATAATAATGAATATCGAGGAAGAAAGATCAGCCGTTCTTGCCTTAATTGAAAATTTGCAAAGAGAAGACCTCTCATTTTTTGAAGAAGCTCTTGCTTACGAAAAGCTTTTGAACGAATTTTCCATGACACAAGACGAGCTTGCGTTTAAATTAGGAAAAAGTCAAAGTGCAATTGCCAACAAATTACGACTTTTAAAACTGGGAAAAACAGTGAGAGAAAAGGCGATTGAACACAAGTTGACGGAACGCCATTGCAGGGCACTTTTGCGAATTTCAAAAGACGAAACAAGAGAAAAGGTTGTGAAAGTGATAATTGAAAAAAATCTTAATGTTACCGACACAGAAAAATACATAGATTCGCTGTTTTTTGAAGAAAAAAAGGAAAATGCTCAAAAAAAACGCATTATTCCTCTTTTTAAAGACATCAGAATTTTCACAAATACGGTTACACAAGCCGTTGATATTATGAAAAAAGCCGGTATCGACACCAAAACAAAAAAACGTGAAACGGAAGATTTTGTTGAATATTTCATAAGAATTGAAAAGAAAAAGAAAGATGCATAAATTTCATTAATAACCACGTCATTTCGAGCGTATAATGTCATTTAGACCGTAGCCGAGAAATACTCTGTGTTTATGTTGTCATTTCGACTAAGGTTGCACCGCAACCGCATGGAGAAATCCCACTTGCATAATAGAGATGTGGGCACAAATGTTATTAAAAAAAGTAACTGTAAAATATTCAATAAAAATTTAATTGCATTCTTTTTTGTCAATAAGCTATTGACATAATTTTTAAATCGTGATATACTGAATTTAACAAAACAAAAAAGCGGTGAAAAAAGTATGAACAACAATAAAATAAGTCATAGATGGCTTGAACCTTTAAATGAGGATATGCTCAGCATTTACCAATACGGAAGTGAAATTTGCGAGCCTGCACAAATGTACGGACCTTATGTAAGAGACCATTTTCTTATTCATTTTGTGAAAAAAGGAAAGGGCAAATTTTCTGTCGGAGGACTTACGTATACAGTTGAAGAAAACCAAGGATTTATAATATATCCCGACGAAATCACCTATTATGAAGCGGACAAAGAAAATCCCTGGACGTATAGATGGATAGGCTTTAACGGCGGAAAAATTGAGGGAGTTCTTCACAATTTGGGATTTATGGCACAAAATCCGATTTTCAATGTTTCCGACAGCGTTTTTGTTGAGAAAATTTTCAAAAAAATAGACAAAGCCAACCCCACCGATATGGCGGATCAGCTTATGCTTGACGGCTATTTGTATATGCTTTTTTCCGCAATGAATCCAACGCAAATTTTGGAGCCGGAAAAGAAAGAAATCAACGGTTCTGCCAGGGAATATGTTGAAATGGCGATAGAATATATCAAAAAAAACTATTCGCAAAAAATTTCTGTGGGGAGCATTGCTCATTACATCGGTTTGAACAGGAGTTATTTGGGAAGTCTTTTTAAAAAACACACGAAAATGACACCGATGGATTTTATAATGGAATTCAGAATGCAAAAGGCGTTGGAGCTTTTTGTCAACGATAAGCTTAATATTTCGGACGTTGCGAGAAACGTGGGATACGAAGATGCAATGCTTTTTTCAAAAACATTCAAAAAACGTTATGGGCTTTGTCCTACCGAATATCGCGAAAAGCATTATTATTGATTTTTTGGGCGGACTCCCGCCCTTTTTTGTTGTCCTTTCGTTTGAACCGAGAGATACTCTCCACTCGGACTTACGTCCTCGGTCGAAATGACGTACAAAAGGAAAAAACCGGAGTGCCGAGGTCGTCACTCCCTACGGAGATTGTGCAACAAATTCTATTGCTTCTTGAATTTTTTCTTTCGGAACTTCGTAAATCAATAACGTACTTTCCAAAAAAGCGGCAATTTTTCTTTCCATTGTGAAATATCTGTCGCACGGAATTGTCATAAAACCTCTCATAATTCCCCCGGAAGCAATCTCTTTTTCGTAAAAATTCTTGCTTTCAAGGTGGGGAAGATGTTCTTTGAAAATATATTCAAGCTTTTCTGTTATAATATTTTGTATGATTTCCGTTGTTTTCGGTAAAGAATATGCCATTGAATAAAGCTCTCTTATATTTTCGTCCGATTCAACTATGTAAAGCTGTAAAACCGTTTCCGCACAATAAAAAAGATTTTTGTCGTTTGTTTTTTCTGCAATAAATTTTGTTGTTGTGGTAAATTGCTCCTCCAAAACCATTTGAACAAGAAATGCCAAAATGTCGTCTTTGTTTCCAACAGTTCTGTTCAAGGTTCCCGTATTTGTGCCTGCTGCCAATGCAATTTCTTTTAAAGATACAGTTGAATAGCCATTACTTAAAAATAATATTGCCGCAGTGTGTAAAATTTTGTTTCTCGTTTGTTCAAATTTTTCTCCGTGCCCGTAGTTTCCCATTTTTTTACTTTTCTCCTTCTATAATAATACAACTGTTTTTTAAAATCGTGTTGCAATACGTCACGCAAAACAGTATAGCATAAAACAATTTTTTTGTAAAAAATTCTTTAAAAAATAAAAAGACCGCAAAAACACAAGATTTTTGCAGTCTGATTTTAGCGTTATTACAATTTTAGAAAAATTTGGAAACATAGCCTTGTGCCCAAAGGATAATAAGAACGACAGGCAAAACAAAAGTTGCATATCCTCTTAATTTTGCAGGGAATTTCAAGCCTTTTCCGCTGTTTGCTTCTTCAATAAAGTTATTCCAGCCCCAACCTTTGTTTTTAAGTGTGCAGAAAAGCACATAAACAAGAGAACCCAAAGGAAGAATGTTGTTGCTGATGATAAAGTCTTCCAAATCCATAATATTTGTGCCGTCACCGAAGAATGTAATACCGGAAAGAACGTTGAAGCCCAAAGCACAAGGAAGTGAAAGCAAAATTACAATGAAAACATTAACCAAGCAAGCTTTTTTTCTGCTCCAATGAAGAATATCAATTGCAAAAGAAATGATATTTTCAAAAACGGCTATAACGGTAGACATTGCCGCAAAAATAAGGAACAGGAAGAAAAGAGCACCCCAAATACGTCCTCCCGACATTGAATTGAAAATATTGGGAAGAGTTTCGAAGATAAGACCCGGACCTGCACCGGGATCAAGCTTGTATGCAAAGCAAGCAGGGATAATTATAAGTCCCGAAGTGAATGCAACGAAGGTATCGAGAGCAACGATTGGAAGAGTTTCGCCGAAAAGACGTCTTTCTTTGCCGATGTAACTTCCGAAAATTGCCATTGAACCCATACCTATTGAAAGTGTGAAAAATGCTTGTCCCAATGCGGCAAAAATCACTTCACCTATTCCGTATTCTGCCATTTTTCCAAAGTCGGGAATGAGGTAATATTTAAGCCCCTCAACAGCTCCGGGCAATGTTACGGAACGAATTGCAAGAGCAATGATAATTACGAAAAGTACCGACATCATAACCTTTGTGATTTTTTCAACACCGTTTTGAAGTCCCAAAGAACAAACAAGGAAGCCTAAAACAACAGAAAGAATCATAAATCCTACCATAATGGTGGGAGACAATGTCATATTGCCGAATTGAGCGCTTATTTGCTCGGGTGTGTTACCCAAAAAGTCGCCTTTCAGCATTTTTACAAGATAGTAAAACATCCATCCTGCAACAGTTGTGTAAAACATCATAAGAAGATAGTTTCCGATAACGCCTACTGCACCGAACCAATGCCATTTTGTGCCTTTCGGCTCCAAAACTCTGAAAGAATCGGCAACACTTTTTTGACTTGCACGACCAACCGAAAATTCCATTGTCATAATGGGAAGCCCGAAAATAACAAGGAATAAAAGATAAATAAGGATAAATGCGGCACCGCCGTATTTACCTACAATGTAGGGAAATCTCCAAACATTTCCCAAGCCGATTGCACAACCGGCAGAAATAAGAATAAATCCTATTCTTGAACCTAAATTTTCTCTTTTGTCCATTTTTTTATCCTACCTTTTTTAGTAATATAACAATATAATATCATAAT
>CAYPIJ010000044.1:0-12989 GCA_964410755.1 uncultured Oscillospiraceae bacterium
CAACGCACCTGTAAGAATAATTACAAAGCCCAAAAGTACATAAGATTTGAAATTTTTCTTCATATTTCCGAAAAATTTAGGTCCTGCGATAAATCCAACAGATGTAACAAAAAGGATTAATCCCAAATTTTCAACTATTTCCAATGCTTGCTCAATAAATGTAACAGATGTCGCACCTTCTGTTATCATAAGCTGTTCTTTTAATGGTGTAAAGAACAAACCACCAAACAAAAGTGCAATAATAAATACGCCTGCATCTCCGAGGCTAACGCCTTTTATTGTGATACGACCAAATGCGTAACCAACAAACAAAACTGCGAAAATGCAAAGTAATAAAAAGGAAATTCCTGTAATCGGAATAACACCGCCAAAAAGATTCATAATAAATTCCTTTCCAAATTTAAAAATAATATGTTGTATTTTACGTTATATCAGGCGGATAGTTTTTTTATCCGCCTGAATTTTTTATACTATTTTTTACGTCTGTAATCAGGTAAAAGTTTAGGTGAAACTATGTCGGATTCAATTCCGGCATCTTTAGCTTCTTTTTCATATTTTGCAACGTGATCCAAAGTAAGTTTTCCTACTTTAACATCTTTGCATTTAGCACCGGCATTTTTACCTGCATTTCTTCCGAATACGATAATATCAAGAAGTGAGTTACCCATAAGTCTGTTTCTGCCGTGAATTCCACCAACAGCTTCGCCTGCAACATAAAGGTTTTCAATGTCTGACATTCCGTTATCGGAAATTTTGATACCGCCGTTTTGATAGTGAAGTGTAGGATAAATAAGAATAGGCTCTTTTCTGATATCTATTCCGTATTTTCCAAACATTCTCATCATTGCGGGGATTCTTTTTTCGATTGTTCCTTCTCCGCCTTTTAACTCAATCATAGGAGTATCGAGCCAAATTGCATAACCGTTAGGTGTGGGGACTCCTTTCTGTCTTTCGGAACATTCACGAATAACAGATGATGCACAAACGTCTCTTGTTTCCAAAGGATGCATAAATGCTTCACCATCTACGTTAATAAGTTTAGCACCGAGTGAACGAACTTTTTCGGTTACCAAAGCACCGAAAATTTGTTCGGGGAATGCTGCACCTGTTGGGTGATATTGCAAAGTATCCTGATAGAGAAGTCTTGCGCCTGCTCTGTAAGCCAAAACAAGACCATCTGCTGTTGCACCATAGTGGTTAGATGTTGGGAAGCCTTGATAATGCATTCTTCCCGCACCACCTGTTGCGATAATAACGGTTTTAGCTTTTGCTACCATATATTCGTCTGTTTCCATATTAAGGAGAACAGCACCTGCAGCTTTACCTTCATCGTCCAAAATAAGTTCAACTGCTGCTGTAAAGTCAACAACAGGGATTTTTCTGTTGAGAACTTCGTCACGAAGTGTTCTCATAATTTCAGCACCGCTGTAGTCTTTTGCAGCGTGCATTCTTTTTCTTGATGTACCGCCACCGTGAGTTGTAACCATTGTGCCGTCTTCAGCTTTATCAAATTCAACACCGAGTTCGTTAAGCCACAAAATAGCTTCAGGTGCTTCTGTTACGAGCTTGTAAAGAAGGTCTTTTTGAGCTGCAAAATGGCCACCGCCGTAAGCATCAATATAGTGAATATAAGGTGAATCATTGGGCTTATCTGCAGCCTGAATACCACCTTCAGCCATCATTGTGTTGGCATCACCTATTCTCAATTTTGTAACTATCATAACGTTTGCACCTGCGTTATTTGCTTCGATAGCTGCGGAAGAACCTGCACCGCCACCGCCGATAACAAGAACATCAACGTCATAATCGGGATTTTCAAGGTCAATTTTTACATCTTTGATTCTTGAATTTGCTTCAAGAAGTGCAACGAGTTCTTTAGGTGCTTTCTGACCTTTGTTTGCACCTATTTTAATTTCTTCAAATTGGTCTTCTTTATAGTCGGGGTGGAATTTTTTAAGGATTTCGTCCTTTTCCTCCGCCGTCATTCTTGCAGGCTCCAAAGCTGCGTTATGTTCTCTCATTGCTTCAACTTTTTTAATTGATTCCTGCATTTCTTTTGTATATGCTGACATTACAATTCCCTCCCTTACTTCTCTATTTCTCTGTTGTTGTAGAGTTCTTTCATTTCTTCAAGCGGTTTTTGCATTAAAGCTTCCAAAAGCTCTTTGAAAGTACCGTCGTTGATTTCCTGAACTCTGTTTTCCAAATGTTCTGACTTCGGAGCAAGATATTTTCCGTTGAGTCTTCTTGCCAAAAGTCCTACTTGCGGATGTGAAATTCCTGCAGGACATCTTGAAGAACAACAACCGCACATTACACAGTCGAATGATTCTTCAGCACATTTTTCATATTCGCCTCTTTGAGCGTAAGCGATATACTGCATTACATTCAAACCTTGTGTACAGCTGTTTGTACAAGCATTACATCCGATACATGAGTAAATTTCGGGGTAAAGCTGTATCATAATCTGTTCTGTAGGTTTAATTTTTTCTACATCGTATATTTCTTTAACAAGTGGGAAGAAAGGAAGTGTTGCTATATACATATTGTCTTCAACTTTTGTTGAACAAGCAAGACAAACCTTTAATTCTCTGTCCCCTTCTATTCTGTAAATTGTTGCACAAGCACCGCAGAAACCGTTACGGCAACCGCAACCTCTTTTGAGTTGGTAGCCTGCATATTCCATAGCGCCCATAATGGTAAGACTTGCCGGTACTTCGTATTTTTTACCGAACAAGAATATATTTACTGTATTTTCCATTTTCGTCACTCCTTTATTTTAATATTCGTCGGGCAATTCGCCGAGTTCGTCACATCTGAATACCGGACCGTCTTTACATACGTATTTATCACCGATATTACATCTACCACATTTACCGACACCGCATTTCATTTTAAGTTCCATTGTTGTGTAAACCTGAGTTTTGTCAAATCCGAGTTCAACAAGCCCAGCAAGTGTGAACTTAATCATAATCGGTGGTCCGCAAATGATAACGGTTTTATCTGTTGTGAAATTGAGTTCTTTTACATAGTTCGGAACAAATCCAACGTGACCGTCCCAACCTTCCTGTTCACGGTCGATTGTAAGATGTACGTTAATACCGTCTTCTTTGCACCATTCCGAAATAATTTCGTCGTAGTCAACCAAATCGTCTTTACTTCTTGAACCGTAAACTATATCAACCTTACCGTAATTTCCACGGTTTGCTCTAACATAGTTTATAACGCTTCTCAAAGGTGCCAAACCGATACCGCCGGCAACAAAAAGAAGATCCTGACCTTTAAATGCACTTTCAACAGGGAATCCGTTTCCGTAAGGTCCTCTTATTGTAATTTGTTGTCCAACATCCATTTTATGAAGCCAAGATGTAAGGCAACCGCATTTTTTAATGGAAAATTCCATATATTCTGTGTTTGTGGGAGATGATGTTATTGAAAACATAGCCTCACCCACACCTGGAATTGAAAGCATTGCACATTGACCCGGAATATGCTTAAACACTACTCCACCGTCAAGAGCGTTTACTCTGAAAGTTTTAACATCGGGAGTATCAATTCTGACGTCTGTTACAACACCCAATTTCGGTATCAATACTTCATTTGTCATATCTGTCATTATTTTTCCACCCCCAAAGCTTTTGCTACTTTTACAATATTCATGGATACGGGGCATTTGCTTAAACAACGACCGCATCCTACACAACCGTAAACTCCGTTATTGTTTGATGGATAGTATACAAGTTTGTGCATAAATCTCTGACGAAATCTTTCAAGCTGACTTTTTCTTGAATTTCCGTGAGCCATTTTTGTGAAATCGCTGTACATACAAGAATCCCAGCAACGGAAACGTTTAATTCCGTCATTTGTCTTAAAGTCTTTTATATCATAGCATTGGCATGTAGGACATACAAAAGTACAAGTTCCACAGCCTAAGCAAGATTTATAAAGTTCATTCCATTTATCGGAATAGAACAAGTCTTTAAGATGGTTTCCGTCAATACCTTCCAAATTAAGGTTGGCAAGAGGAAGTTTATCCATTATTGCTTTTATATCATTTTTTATAGCTTCAACTTCTTTTTCATCACCGTCTTGGAACAAAGATTTTACTTTTTCGGTTAAAGCTTCACCTTTTTGAGTATTTGCTTTCCAATAAAGGTCATCTCCCTTTATCCAAGTTGTAACATCTCCCAAAGGATTAGAGCTGTCAATTCCGAAAACGTTACAGAAGCAAGTTTCTTCAGGCTCATTACAAGCCATTGAAATAATAACCATTTTTTCACGTTTTGATTTGTAGTAGTTATCTACAGGATCGCTCAAAAATACGCTATCCAAAATATCAAAACTTCTCACATCACAAGCTTTTACACCGAAAACGAAAAATTCTTGAACATCAATTTCGGGAGCTTCGATTGAAATGTTTTTGCCTTCCATTTTAAAAGAAACAAGGTCTTCACTTTGTGGGAAAAACAAATCTTTTGCGGATTTATTTGTATTAAGGCAATCAAGTCTTACATTGCTGTCTTTATCCCATTTATGAAATTCAACTTTGCTTGCCTTTTCAATAGGAGCATACAAATCACCAAGATTTTCAACTGCTTCAAAAAGCTTATTTATATTACTTACAGAAAGTTTCAACATTACGCATTACCCCTTTCCTTAACGATGCTAGGTTCTGCATCACCTTTTGTATAATCGGTAAGCGGTCCTTTACTTTCGGCATCTTCACCTGCCTGATATTCTCCGTAAAGTTCATTTATATCTTTAATGAACTTTCTGTTAAGAAGGTGAAGCGGAATATTCTGAGGACAAACTCTTGAACATTCTCCACAGTCGGTACAACGTCCGGCAACGTGGAAAGCTCTTATAATGTGGAACATATTTTCTTCAAAAGAATCTGAATTTGCTTTTGAATTTACGCCGACATCTTCATTATCGAAAATACATTTTGTACAAGTACAAGCAGGACATACGTTTCTGCAGGCATTGCATCTGATACATTTTGAAAGTTCGTTTCTCCAAAACTCATAACGTTCGTCTGCAGTCATAGCCTCAAGTTTTGCAACCATGTCAAATCTGTCGGAATTATCCTTAGGTTCGCCTTCTTCGCCAACAAGTTCGTCATAAACTTTATGAACTTTTCCTTTACATGACAAACATTTTTCCAAAAGAACCTCGGATTTTTTACATTTTTTCTCACCGTAAAGTGTTTCAACGGTAACATCATCACCATCAACTTTAACATTGGTGATACCTTTTATTCCCAAAGCACGGATTTTTTCGATATCGATTTTTCCATCGCAAGGAATACCTACAACGTGAATATTTTCACGGTTGATTCTATGTTCTTTCAAGAGCTCGTTAAAACTGTATGTGTCACAAGGTTTTAACAAAACAGCAACTTTACCCTCATTTTTTGCTTCCAAAATAAGATATTTACTTAAGTTTGGAGCACAAAAATCGTCGTAAGCAAATTCGTCAAGATTTGAAGAATTGAAAACGTGAGGTGTTTTATCATAAAAGAATTCACCGTTTTTCCAACCGATAACTCTATCAACGGTACCGTCGGACAAAAGCTGTGATACTTTATTGAAAACTAATTCTTTTTGCATCTCAAATCCTCCAATCTCTTATTTTCTCCAAGCTCAACAATTGTTTGAGCAAATTCGTTCATAGTAGTTGAGAATTTAACACCTTCAGCGGCACTAATCCATTCAACTCTTGTTCTTTCTCTTTCAATACCTAAATAATCAAGCATACTGAAAAGGAGAGTCATTCTTCTTCTTGCAAAGTAGTTACCCGATGTGTAATGGCAATCTCCGGGGTGACAACCGGCAATAATTACACCGTCTGCACCTCTTTGGAATGCTCTTAAAATAAACAGCGGATTTACACGGCAAGAGCATGGTACTCTGATAACTTTAATATTTGCAGGATAAGAAAGTCTGCTTGTTCCCGCAAGGTCGGCACCTGCATAACTGCACCAGTTACAGCAAAAAGCCACAATCAGAGGTTTGTGTTCATTGTTTTTTTCTATTGACATATTGCATCTACCTCCGCTATAATCTGTTTTGTTGAGAATCCTTTAAGATCCATTGCACTTGAAGGACATGTTACTGTACAAGCTCCGCAACCTTGACATACAGCTTCGTTTACGCTTGCAACACGTCTAACTTCCACACCGCCTGGAATACGGAATTCTTTTTCAACGTATTCAATAGCACCGTAAGGACAAACCTTTGCACAGTTGGAACAACCGTTACAAATCATTTCGTCACTGTGTGCTACACAAGGATTGCATGAAAGCTTATCCTTAGCCAAAAGACCGATAACTTTAGCCGCAGCGGCACTTGCCTGTGCAACAGTTTCGGGGATATCCTTAGGTCCTTGACAAACACCGGACAAAAATACACCGGCAGTAGGACTTTCAACAGGTTTCAATTTAGGATGTGCTTCTGTTAAGAAATTGTTTGTATCGATACTTGCTGTAAGCATTGTTGCAATATCTTTAGCTGATTTATCAGGCTCAATAGCTGCCGCAAGAACAACCAAATCCGCCTCGATATTTACCTGTTCGTTTGAAATAAGGTCTGAACCCTGAACAAGGAGTTTATCTCCAACCTGAGCAACCTTACCAACCATACCTTTGATATAATCAACACCGTACTGTTCAACAGCACGTCTGTAAAATTCATCAAAGTTTTTACCGGGAGTACGAACATCGATATAGAATACATGAACCTCTGTATCGGGATATTTTTCTCTTATGAGCATTGCGTGTTTTGCTGTGTACATACAGCAAATTTTAGAGCAATAGCTCTTTCCTCTTTCGTCTGAGCAACGACTTCCCACACATTGAATAAATACAATTTTATGAGGATGTGTGTTATCACTGGGTCTTAAGAGAGTTCCCTTTGTAGGTCCTGCCGCATTCATAAGTCTTTCAAGTTCCAATGAAGTAATAACGTCAGGGCTTTGAGCATAAGAAAACTCATCGTATTTTTCAAGAGAAATCGGATTGAAACCGGTTGCCACAACAATAGCACCGTACTGTTTTGAAATGATTTCGTCTTTCTGTTCAAAATCGATAGCACCAACTCCGCAGTTCATCTGACAAAGTCCGCATTTACCAGTTTTGAATTTGATACAAGCAGTTGTATCAATAACGGGAACGTTTGGGATAGCCTGTGCAAAAGGAATATAGATTGCACCTCTTGTATTAAGTCCCAAGTTGAACTCGTTTTTGCTTTTTCTTGAAGGACATTTTTCAGTACAAACACCACAGCCTGTACAAATATCCTCTTTAACATATCTTGCTTTTCTTCTTATATCCACATTAAAGTTTCCAACGAAACCTTTTACTGCATTAACTTCACTGTATGTGTAGATATTAATTTTTTCATTTTGAGCGGCTTCAACCATTTTAGGCGTTAAAATACAAGCCGCACAGTCGAGAGTCGGGAAAGTTTTATCAAGTTGAGCCATTTTTCCGCCGATTGTGGGGGATTTTTCAACTATATCAACTTCAAATCCTGCTTCTGCAATATCGATTGCCGACTGAATACCGGCAATACCGCCACCTATAACAAGTGCTCTTTTTACAACAGGGCTTTCACCTTCTGTTAAAGGTGCGTTTAATTTAACTTTAGCAATAGCGGTTCTTGCAAGTACGATGGCTTTTTCTGTACTTTCTTCAATATCCTTATGAATCCATGAACATTGCTCTCTGATATTTGCCACTTCAACCATATAAGGGTTAAGACCTGCGATTTTAGCGGCTTTTCTGAAAGTAGCTTCATGCATTCTCGGTGAACAAGAACATACAACAACACCTGTAAGACCGTATTCTTTTATAGCTTCTCTAACCTTGAGCTGACCTGCTTCGGAACACATATACTGATAATCTTCGGCATAGACAACTTCAGGTTCTTTTCTTATTGCTTCAACAACTGCCTTAACGTCTACCGTAGCGGCAATATTTGTTCCGCAATGACATACAAATACACCAATTTTCTGCAATTATATCACTTCCTTACTTAACATATTTTCTAAATGCACTTACAATTGCCTGTTGAGGCATTTTTCCATTGAGTTTTTCGGGTACATCTTCACTTCTCATGTGATTCATTCCCTGCTGTCTTATAACGGCAAGTCTAACCGCCTCAACAAGTTTACCCGGTTGAACATCACGAGGACATCTTTCAACGCAAGCCATACATGAAAGACAATTCCAGATTGCATCTGACTTCATAAGCTTTTCAATCTGACCTTTTTCAACCATAGAAACAAACTGATGGGGATGATATTCCATTTCGTCGTAAGCAGGACAAGCACCTGAACATTTACCGCATTTCATACATTTTTTCGGTTCAACACCACTGATTTTTTTGAGGTTTTCTTTTGTTTCGATTTTAAATTCTTGCATTTTTCTACCTCCTTATTCTTTCACGCCGAGTGCTTCGGCCAAAAGTTCTGTGAAATAATGAACGGGAAGTTTGTTGTCTGTGCTGTTTGCATCGAGATTGTACATACAAAGAGGACAGGCTGTTATAATTTCTTCCGCACCTCTGTCGATAGCGGATTTCATAATAACATCAACCTTTTTCTTCGCAAGCTGTTCGTTTTCCATAGCCATATAGCCACCGCAACATTCGTTACGATATGGGAATACAACGGGAGTTGCACCGATTGCTTTAATAAAATCTTCAATAATGGTAGGATTTTCGGGATTGTCAAACTGCATAACCTTACCGGGTCTTAAAAGAAGGCAACCGTAATATGCCGCAATCTTTCTGCCTTTTAAAGGATTTACAACTTTCTTTTTAAGTTCATCAAAACCAACAACATCTCTGAGCATTTCAAGATAGTGAATAACATTTGTTTCACCGGTATATGCAACTTCGTTTTTTAAATAATTATTAACTTTAAGCTGCATATCCTCGCTGTTTTTGATTTCGTGGTTTACTCTTTTTAAAACATTGTGACAGGCTGAACATAATGTGAGCAAGTCCTGTCCTTTTTCCCTTGCACTTATCAAAGCTCTTACGGAAGAAAGCTTGGAAGCATATTCGTCGGAAGCAGTTGAATAAACGCCACCGCAACATTGCCAGTCTTCGATTTCTTCCATAGTGATGCCCAAAGCTTCTGCGGATTTTCTTGCATAAGTGTCAAGATCCACAGCCTTTGTTTTCAAAGTGCATCCGGGATAGTAACTAAAAACCATTCTTTTTGTCATTCCTTTCGTATAGTTATTTATAAAAAATTGTTTTTATACCATTTCTTCTGGGTGGAATACTTCGTCAAACTTTTCTTCCGTTAAAAATCCCAATTCAATACAAGCCTGTTTCAAAGAAATGTTTTCTTTGTAAGCTTTTTTAGCTGTTTTTGCAGCGTTATCATAACCGATGTATGGATTCAAAGCTGTAACAAGCATAAGAGAGTTATGGAGATTGTGAGCCATTTTTTCTCTGTTTGCTTTAATTCCGGAAACACAGTTATCGTTAAATGAAATTATACCGTCAGCCAAAAGTCTTACAGACTGCAGGAAATTGTAGCTGCATACGGGCATAAATACATTAAGTTCAAAGTTACCCTGAGATGCGGCCATACCAACAGCAACATCATTTGCCATAACTTGAACGCAAACCATTGTCATAGATTCACACTGTGTAGGATTAACTTTACCGGGCATAATTGAACTGCCTGGTTCGTTTTCGGGGATAAAGATTTCACCCAAACCGCAACGAGGACCGCTTGCAAGCCATCTTACATCGTTTGCAATTTTCATAAGGTTAGCCGCAAGAGCTTTTAAAGCACCGTGAGCAAACACAATGTCGTCTTTTGAAGTAAGAGCGTGAAATTTATTTTCAGCTGTTACAAAATCTTTTCCTGTAAGTTCGCTTACAGCTTTTGCAACTTCCGGACCGAAATCCTTGTGTGCGTTAAGACCAGTACCAACGGCTGTACCGCCCAAAGCAAGTTCTTTTAAGCCTTTCAAAGAAAGTGTAAGCATTTCTTTTGTTTTTTCAATCATATTTCTCCAACCGCTAATCTCCTGAGAAAATTTAATGGGAGTTGCATCTTGGAGGTGTGTTCTTCCACTTTTAACAACATCGTCATTTTCTTTTTCAAGTCTCTTTAAAGTTTCGATAAGTTTGTCCATAGCAGGGAAAAGTTTGTCTTCGATTGCTATAACAGCCGAAATATGCATAGCTGTCGGGAAAGTATCGTTTGAACTTTGAGACATATTGATATGGTCGTTGGGATGAAGAAGTTTTTTGCCTGCAATTTCGTTACCTCTGTTTGCGATAACTTCGTTTGCATTCATATTTGACTGTGTACCACTTCCCGTTTGCCATACAACAAGAGGAAAATGGTCATAAAGGTCGCCTGAAATAACTTCGTCACAAGCTTTACAAATAAAATCTTTCTTTTCGTCGTCAAGCTTGCCCAATCTGTTGTTTGCGATTGCAGCGGCTTTTTTCAAAATGCCGAATGCGTGAGTAATTTCACGAGGCATAATTTCTCCGCCTATTTTAAAATTCTGGTAGCTTCTTTGAGTTTGTGCAGCCCAATATTTATCCTTTGGAACTTGCATTTCGCCCATAGAATCTCTTTCAATACGGTATTCCATATTTGTATCTCCTTATATTAAGTTAAAATTTTTATCTTAGTTATTGTTCATTACATCTTTGTCGATTGCTTCAGCTGCTGTTTTACCTGCACCCATAGCAAGGATAACCGTTGCGGCACCTGTAACGGCGTCACCACCGGCATAAACTCTCTTTTTGGAAGTTAAACCGTTTTCGTCTGCGGTAATTCCGCCCCATTTATATGTTTCAAGACCTTTTGTTGTAGACTTGATAAGTGGATTTGGGGAAGTACCGATTGACATAATAACACATTGTGCATCAATTTCAAATTCACTGTCGGGAATAACAACAGGACGTTTTCTGCCTGATTCGTCAGGCTCGGAAAGTTCCATTTTCACACATTTTACGCCTTTTACCCAACCGTTTTCATCACCCAAAATCTCAACGGGATTGTTGAGAAGCATAAACTGTATATCTTCCTCTTTAGCGTGTTCAATTTCTTCTTTTCTTGCAGGAAGTTCTTCTTCACCACGTCTGTATACTATATACACATTTTCTGCACCAAGTCTTTTTGCACTTCTTGCTGCATCCATGGCAACGTTACCGCCACCGACAACTACTACGTTGTTACCTTTGAAAACAGGAGTTTCACTATCGTCCTTATACGCTTTCATAAGGTTAATTCTTGTTAAAAACTCATTTGCACTGTAAACAGCTTTAAGGTTTTCACCCGGAATTCCCATAAATTTAGGAAGACCGGCACCCGAGCCTATGAATACAGCTTCATAGCCTTCTTCAAAAAGCTCGTCAACAGTAAGAGTTTTACCTATAATCATATTTGTTTTTATTTCAACCCCCAATTGCTTTAAGGTGGAAATTTCTTTTTCAACTATTGTTTTCGGCAAACGAAATTCGGGAATTCCGTAAACCAAAACACCTCCTGCAGTATGAAAAGCTTCAAAAACAGTAACCTCATAGCCTTTTTTTGCAAGGTCACCTGCACAAGCAAGTCCTGCGGGACCGGACCCCACAACGGCAACTCTGTGACCATTGGATTCCGGCTTTTTAGCTTCTTCTTTTACATTTTCGTTGTGATAGTCGGCAACAAATTTTTCAAGTCTGCCGATTGCAACAGGCTCACCTTTAATCCCTCTTACACAAAGGCTTTCGCATTGTGTTTCCTGGGGACAAACACGTCCACAAACTGCAGGCAGTGAACTTGATTTTGAAATAACTTCATAAGCCTTTTCAAATTCACCTTTTGCAACAAAACTTAAAAATTCGGGAATATCAATTCTTACAGGACAACCTGCAACACAACTCTTTTTAGGACAATTAAGGCATCTTTGTGCTTCGTCAATTGCCTGTTCTGGAGTATATCCGAGTGCAACCTCTTTGAAGTTTTTATTTCTTACTTTTGGGTCTTGCACAGGCATTTCATTTTTTACAAGAGACATATTAGCCATTTATAAGTGCATCTCCTTTCTTCATAAGATTGCAAGTATCTTCAAATTTTTTTCTTTCAAATTCTTTATACATAACGCTTCTTGCCATAGCCTCGTCAAAATCAACAAGATGACCGTCAAAATCGGGACCGTCAACACAGGCAAATTTCGTTTCACCGCCTACGGTAAGACGACAACCGCCGCACATTCCTGTTCCGTCAATCATAACGGGATTCATGCTTACCGTGGTTTTAATGTTGTACTCTTTTGTAAGCTTACAGACAAACTTCATCATTATGAGCGGACCGATAACGATAACTTCGTCATACTTGTTTCCACTTTCAATTAAATTTTTCAAAGCATCTGTAACAAGGCCTTTTTCTCCAACGCTACCGTCATCTGTCATTAAAACGGTTTTGTCGCTTGCATTCTCAAATTCGTCTTTCAAAATAACAAGTTCTTCATTTCTAAAGCCTATAATGCTGTGAACTTCACAGCCGTTTTGGTGAAGCTTTTTAGCTATGGGATACGCAATTGCACAACCAACACCACCACCAACCACAGCAACCTTTTTCAAGCCTTCCGTTTTTGTGGCAACGCCCAAAGGACCTGCAAAATCGGCAATATATTCATTTTCGTTTTTCATATTCAATTTTGCAGTTGTAGAACCGACAATTTGGAAAATTACGGTTACGGTTCCCTTTTCTCTGTTATAGTCCGCAATTGTAAGGGGAATTCTTTCGCCGTTTTCGTCAACACGCAAAATTATAAACTGCCCCGGTTCAGCTTTTTTGGCAACGTATGGAGCTTCAATTTCCATAAGAGTTACCGTTGGATTTAAAACTTCTTTTCTGATAATTTTATACATACAAGTAAATCCTTTCAAAAAATCTTTGTTAAATATTTAACATACTTTTGCATAAAAAGAAAACATTACACTAAGTAATAAATATAT
>CAYPIJ010000045.1:0-12984 GCA_964410755.1 uncultured Oscillospiraceae bacterium
GTATGATGTAAACACGGAATATATAAGCACGGAAATTTCACAAATTTTCCTTGACAAAACCTTTGTTTTAACAGGTACGCTCCCCTCTTTAAGCAGAAAAGAAGCATCGGAAATAATTGAAAACAACGGCGGAAAGGTTTCTTCTTCCGTATCCAAAAAAACCGATTATGTTTTGGCCGGAGAAGAAGCGGGCAGTAAACTGAAAAAAGCACAAGATTTGGAAATTACGATTATTTCAGAAGAAGAATTTTTAAATATGATTAAATAAAAAACAAGCTTCCGACTTTTTATAGTTCGGAAGCTCTTTTATATAATTTTACGGTATTATTGTTATACTGTCACCCAAATGATCCGTCAAACCATATTTCACAGAAGTTAATTTTTCATTTTCAAATTCAAAAATACTTATGGAAGCATTGGCACACCAGGGCACTTGTGCCAACTCTTCGGCAGGCTTTCCCAAAGCAACTGTCTGCAATACTCTTATCGGAGTTGCGTGAGTTGCTATGCAAACGGTTTTTCCCTCATTTTCACGAGCAATATTAAAAACCGCATTTTTTATTCTTTCGTAAAGCTCTACCATTGATTCTCCGTTTGTGGGACAGGATTTTCCGATGTCACTTTTCCAAACTTCGTAATCTTTCGGATATTTTTCTTCAATTTCAACAAATGTTTTTCCTTCCCAATCACCGGCAAAAACTTCTCTCAATTTTTCTTCTTTCTCAATTTTTAAATTGTGAGTTTCCGCTATCGGAACAGCTGTATTATAAGCACGACACAAATCACTTGAATAAATTTTATCTATTTTTGTATTTTTCAAATATTCACTTGCCATTTTTGCTTGCTCAATTCCCTGCTGTGTCAATTCAATATCGGTATGGCCTGTACAAATATTTTTTGCATTAGCTTTACTGAAGCCGTGTCTTACGGCTATTATAGTTGTTTCCATTTTTTTGTCCATCCTAATTATTAAAGTGTTTTTCAAGCATACAAAGTCCGTCATATCCGTGAGCAAAGTATGATTTCAATTCGGAAGTCATCTTAAAGAAATTAAGTTCCAAAGCAAAAGCTCCGTCATAACCGCTATTTTTAAGTGCAGGCATAACATTTGCCCAATCTATTGTTCCCAATGTAGGGACAACATGGGAATCGCAATATCCGTAATTATTATGGATATGTGTTATTCTTATTTTATCCCCCAAAATTTTGAAAGCTTTTTCTTGTTTTATGGGCATAAGATTTGCATGACCGAAATCCCAACAAACCTTTACATTTTCAGATTTGAAGCTGTCAACAAGATAATTAAGCTCATCATAATCGGCAGAAAAAAACTTATGCATCGGACAATCGGGAAAAATCGGAATATTTTCCACTGCGATACCAACATTATATTTTAGTGCTTCTTCAAGATAAATGCTAATTTCTTTGTAGTTGTCTTTAATTGCAACTTCGGAACTGCAATTATTGTTGAAAGCTGTTCTTGGGTGATATGCTCCCCATTTACAACCTAAAATACTCATTGCTTTCATTGAATTTAATGTACATTGTTTTATATCGTCTTCAATTATTTCTGAAGAACGAAAAATATTGTGATACGGCAAATGAACTTGTGTACATACAAGGCCTCTTTTGTCAAGTTCTTCTTTTGCTTTATGTACAATATCCTCCCAATCTTTTTCAATCATAACATTGTCTCGGTCGAGACCAATATCACAGCCGTCAAGACCGGCATCTTTTACATAATCCAAATATGTGCCTTTAACAGCTTCTTGTATAGGCATATTTACAGCTTTTTTCATTTTTCTTTTCCTTTCTTAATATGCAATAGTTGTCATAAGTGTCATTTCAGCCTGTGAAACGTCCATTCTGCTGTGTTGAACAACAACTTCAACATCACTTTCAACCAAAATGGCATAAGACAAATCTTTCGGAATCTTTTCACCTTTATCATTTTGGATTTTGTCAAGTCTCACGTGATTCGTTCTCATAGACGGGCAAACTGCCGTAAAGCCTGTAAGAGGTTCTCTGTCCTCAAAAAATATTGTTATTTTAATGGTTGCGTCCTTGTCTGTTGTGTTCAAAACACATACTGCCTCATGGCTTACATAATTTCCTTTTTCCGTTGCCGACATAAAACCGTCAGCAATAGTCCATACTTTCTTACCTATCATAATTTTTTTACTCCTTTTATATTTTATTCAATTTCGTTTTGTTCTATATTATTTTCCTGTTTTTCTTGTTCATCGTGTAATTTTTCCAATTCTTGTATATCGTCGTCATATTCTTCCTCATTATCCTCATCGGAAAAATATTCATTTCCGCTTTCTGCCGAGAGCCTAAAGTCAATAACTCTGTTATCGGCAGAATACATACTTGCAATTGCACGAATTTCTTTTTTTTCGTTTAAGCTTAAATTTTCAAGCTCATAAAGAATAGAAGCTTCTTCATCTTTAACAACCTTTTCATAGGAAGTTCTACCTATGAAATAATCGACTGAAACACCGAAATAATCCGCAAGTGTAACTACTCTTTCAATGCTGGGCAAAGCTTGAACACGTTCCAAATCGTACATAAAATTTCTGTTTATACCGCAATCATTCAAAACCTTAATAACCGAAACATTTCTCTCTTGAGCTATTTCTCTTATTTTATTTGCAAATTCTTTTGTCGAAAACATCGTTATCTCCCCTTTTTTATTTCATACATCGATGTACACTTAAATTATAGCACACTTTCATTTAAATGTCAAGCATAAGAAAAATATAAAAAAACCTTAACGCAAAAAATTGCATCAAGGCTATTTTCAAATTACAGTTCGAAATTTTCGGGAGAAAATTTGGAAAAATCAGGTTTTTTTCTTCTTCTGACATCTTTTTTCAAAATGTCAAATTCAAATTTTTTGCAAGTATCGTTGAAAGCATAAATATTTTTCTTTTTTTGGCAAATTATATGTTCATTATCTGCCATAAGCTTACCATACACGCAAAAACCACATCTGTTTTCTTGAAATTTATCCCATAAATCAAACTTTTTTTTCATTTTTCCTTTGTTTCCTCTCAAATTTTCTTCATTTTCGCAATAAAAAATCCTATTTTCGTTTCGTCAGGCAATATTTGAATCATTCCCTCCGATTTTATGTTATTTATCTCAAAGGGACAAAGTTCAAAATTTTTATTTTCTTCCAAAAATTCCATTACCGTATTTTCGTTTTCTTCTTTATTTATCGTGCAAGTGGAATACACCAAAATACCATCTTTTTTCAAGTATTCTTTTGCATTTGCTAATATTTTTTTCTGAATGGAAATAAGCTCTGCAATATCGTTTTCTTGCCATTTCACATCAGGCTTATTTCCGATTGTTCCCCACCCCGAACAAGGAACATCACACAAAACTCTGTCGGCTGTATTTATAAGTTCATTTTTCAAAACAGTTGAATTATGAACAATAATATCCGCATTTGTTACGCCTAAACGTTCAAGATTTTTCTTTGTTATTTCCACTCGGTGAGGATAAAGCTCAAAACCTGTTATTTTTCCGCTGTTATTCATAAAATCTGCAATTAAGGCTGTTTTTCCTCCCGGTGCACAACACATATCTATTATATTTTCATTGTTTTTCGGTGCAAGTGTTTTTACGGCAAGCTGTGACGAAGAACTTTGGACGGTAATTTTTCCGCTGTTGTAAAGATTGAAATCCATTTTACCCAAAGCAAAGAAAAATCCGTCTTTTTCTGTTAATCCCTCAATATTCTCATCACTTTTTTTCAAGTTATTTATTCTTATGCACGTTGGCTTATTTGTATTTAAAGCCTCCAAAATTTTATTTGTTTCATTTCCGTATTGTTTATGTATTTTTTCAAACATTTCATCGGAAAAAGAATATTTTACAACATCAGGCATAGAAATTTCTTCTCTTAAAGCACATTTTCTTAAAATTGCATTTACAAACCCCTTAGATTTATATGAAACCTTTGAACAAAGCTTCACACATTCGTTTATAACTGCAAAATCCGGCACGGAATCCATAAAATACATCTGATACAATCCCATTCTTAAAATTGTGAGAACAGATTTACTTATTTTTTTCAGTTTTACGCTTGAATATTTTTGAATAATAAAATCAAGCCTTCTTTTATATCTTACGGTTCCGTAAACAACATCGGTTATAAAACCGTTGTAACTGTTATTGTCGTTAAGCTTTTCCTTTAAAAGAAGATTTAAGAAAGTTTTTTGTGTTTCATATTGCAAAAGAATATCAAAACATATTTTTCTGGTGTTAATTTCTTTGTTTTTATCAGTCATCACGTTTACCAAATACAAGTATAAGTCTTATAAGATTCATAAGTGCCGTAAGAGCGGCAGCCACATAAGTAAGAGCGGCGGCACTCAAAACTTTTTTTACTCCTTTTTCTTCCTCCTCAAAAATCATTCCCGTTGAAGATAAAATTTTAACGGCACGACTTGATGCGTTAAACTCAACAGGCAACGTAGCAACCTGAAAAAGAACTACCGCACCAAAAAGCAAAATTCCAAAAGAAACAAGTGGTTCATAACCAAAAATAAAACCTAAAATCGCAAGGGGAACAGCAAGATTCGATCCCAAATTTGCAAGCGGTAGAATGGTATTTCTTATCTTTATTGGAAGATAATTTTCTCCATACTGAACGGCATGACCAGCTTCATGAGCCGCAACTCCGACAGCTGCAACGGAAACAGAATCATAAACACCGTCCGACAAACGAATAACATTATTTCTTGGGTCGTAATGGTCTGTAAGCTTACCTGATACTCTTTCAACTCTTATATGCGAAAGTCCGTTTTCATTTAAAATTCTTCTTGCGGCTTCACTTCCCGTAATATGGTTATGAACAGTATATTTTGAATATTTTTCATAAGTGGAAGTCACTCTTGTTTGTGCCCAAAGGGACAACAAAACAGCAGGCAACACAAGAATTAAATAATATATATCAAAATACATACTTTGCACCCTTTCTTTATTTTAGAGACTTTTGTTTCCGTTATAAAAATCTCTTATACTCATTTTTTTCTTACCCTTAGGTTGGATTTCCGTAATATTTATTATTCCGTTTTTACAAGAAATTAAAAGCTTATCCTTTGAAAGCTCCAAAATTTCACCGTAATTACCTTTATCGTCATTACTGTAAAGTTCAGCCTTATGAACCTTGTAAAAATTATCACCCACAGTAAAGCAAGTACCGGGAAACGGATAAAATCCTTTTATTTTATTTAAAATATCTTCTACATCGCTTGAGAAATCAAGATATGTTTCTTCTTTTTTAATCGGTGGAGCATAGGTCATAAGACTGTCGTCTTGCTTTACGGGAACAATTGTTTCAATGTTTTCAATTGTTTCCTTTAAAGCATCATAGCCCAAAGCCATAAGCTTATCGTGCAAGCTTCCGCCTGTTTCATCCTGTGTTATGGGAGTTTTTTTCACAACAAGCATATCACCTGTGTCAAGTCCGTCATTCATAAGCATGGTTGTAACACCGCTTTCCTTTTCGCCTTTCATAACAGCATACTGAATAGGTGCGGAACCTCTGTATTTGGGCAAAATTGAAGCATGCACATTTATGCAATGATGTTTTGGATACTCAATAACATAATGGGGCAATATTTTTCCATAAGCCGCAACAACAATCATATCGGGATTTTCGGAAAACAAAAATTCTTTAAAATTTTCTTCCTTTAAATTTTCCGGCTGAAAAACCTTTATTCCAAGTTCAATAGCTTTTTCCTTTACCGCCGAAAATTTAATTTTATGCCCTCTGTCTTTTTTTGCATCAACTTTTGTTACAACACTTGTCACGTTATATCCGTCTTTCACAAGCTTTTCAAGAATATAAGCGGCAAAATCCGGAGTTCCCATGTACATTATATTCATAATATTACTACTCCTTTATTCTTCGTCGTCTTCGGGAAAAACCTCATATTCGCAAGTATCTCTTACTGTTTTTCCGTCAAGATGGTCATATTCATGGCAAACGGCTCTTGCCATTAAGTCCTCAACTTCCCAAACAAACTCTTTTCCGTTAATATCAAGAGCTTTTACCGCAACTTTTTGGGGTCTTTTTACAAAAAACTCATGTCCCGGAATACTTAAACAGCCTTCTCCGCCTTCCTGTTCACCCATTTTTGCAATAATTTCGGGATTTATAAAAACAAGAAACTCGCCAACGTCCTTTCCGTCGGAATCAATATGATTGATAACAAAAATTCTTTTAAGCATACCAACCTGCGGTCCCGCAAGACCAACACCGCCGGAATCTTTAAGTGTTTCAATCATATCCTCCGCCAATATTTTTATTCTGTCGTTTACCTCCACAATAGGTCTGCAAACCTTATGCATTATTTCGTCCGTATCGGGAACAATTTTTCTAATAGCCATTTTTTCTACCTCCAATTATTATATAAAATTCACCGGATTTACATCAACACTTACCACAATATCCGATGAAGATGTTTTCGTTAATTTTTGCAAAGCCTCAAAAAGTGAGGTTTTAATGTTTTGTGCTTTCGTGCATTTAATAAGAATATGAAAGCGATATTTATCTTTAATTTTTGCCACACTGCACGGAACAGGTCCGTACATGGAAATATAGTGTTGCCTTTCGTTATGACCGTCAACTGCACTTGTCATATATTTTTTCAAGCTGTCCGCAAATGAAAAAATTTTCTTTTCGTTGTTTCCGGTAAAAATAATATTTATTATATCGCAAAAAGGCGGATATTTCACATTTTTTCTGAAAACTATTTCATTTTCATAAAATTTTTCGTAATCTTGCGTTTGTGCCGCCATGATTGCATAATGGTCGGGCTGATACGTCTGCACCACCGCATAACCTTGCTCATCTCCCCTACCTGCACGTCCGCAAACCTGCGTTATGAGAGAAAACGTTTTTTCGTTTCCGATATATCCTCCCACAAAAAGTGTACTGTCTGCGGCAACCACACCAACCAACGACACGTCCTTAAAATCAAGTCCTTTTGCAATCATTTGCGTACCGATAAGTATGGAAGACGGCTCATTTTTAAATCTTTTCAAAAGTCTTTCATGAGACATCTTTGTGGTTGTGGTATCATTATCCATTCTTATTATTTTACTTTCGGGAAAAATCCTGTAAAGTTCTTCTTCAAGCCTTTGAGTACCTGTTCCAAAATAACGAATTGAAGTTCTTCCGCATTCGGGGCATTTTGACGGTGTGAAAACCGTATTACCGCAATAATGACATTTCATTCTTGCATCTGTACTGTGATACGTCATTGCCACATCGCATTTCGGACATTTCACAACATAACCGCAATCTCTGCAACTTACAAATGTTGAATATCCACGTCTGTTAAGAAGTAAAATCGATTTTTTTCCGTTATCTCTCGCTTCTTCAAGCTTTCCCACAAGTTCATTTGACAAAACTCCGTGATTTCCGCTTTTCAATTCCTCTTTCATATCAACTGTGCTGACATAAGGAAGCGGTGTTTCATTGTAACGCTTATTAACTTTTATAAAACCGATTTCACCTTGCATGGCACGGTAATATGTTACAACAGAAGGAGTTGCGGAAGCAAGAATCAGCGTTCCGGAATTTTTTTTCATAATGTATCTTGCAACATCTTTTGCATCGTATCTCGGAGAATTTTCCGATTTATATGTCGTTTCGTGTTCCTCGTCTATTATAATCATAGACAAATTTTCAAAAGGTGCAAAAACAGCACTTCTTGCACCGACAACAATCTTCACTTCACCGTTTTTAATTTTTTTCCATTCTTCTCTTCTTTCAGAAGCGCTTAAAGCTGAATGCAAAACAGCAACCATCGAACCGAAACGATTGAAAAAACGTTGCCTTATTTGTGGTGTAAGTGAAATTTCGGGAACAAGAATTATTGCGTTTTTCCCTTCATTTACAATATTTTCGCAAAGTTCCAAATAAATTTCAGTTTTTCCGCTACCGGTAACCCCCTTTATTAAAAACTCGCAAAATTTTTTTTCTTTCCTTTTTTCTAAAATCGTATCTACTGCATTTTTTTGCTCGTCGTTTAAAACAGGCTTTTTTGCACTTATTTTCTTTTCATTTACAAAAACATCGTTTTTAACTTCTTTAAATGCTGTTTCAACAATTCCACGTTCTTCAAGAGATTTTATACTTCCCCTTGAAGCACCGCTGAAAGCAACCAAATCGGTAACGGGAATTTCGCCCGTTTCGTTTAAAACCTCAATTATACGGCATTGTGCCTTTGCTTTTTTGCCGTAAAGATTTAAAAAGCTGTCGATTTCGTCGTTTGGTGCAACAATTCTTACAATTTGAACCGATTTTTGCTTATGAACGGAAGATTTTTGAATTTTTTTCGCTATATCCATATCACAAAGATATGAAAATGATTTTTTGAAATCTTTATCTTCAAAAATTTTTTCAATCTCGGAATAAAGAATTTCACCTTTTTTTTCTTTCAAAAATTCATAAATTTTTCTTGAAAGCTCGTTTTCTATTTCTTCCGAATTTACTTTTTTTTCTTTCAAAACCACAAACTCGGAAAATTTAACGTTACTACCGGGCATAAGCATAAGATTTACGCAATCATAAAGAGTTGCATAATATTTATCGCTTATATATCTTGCAAGCTCAATGTTAGCCTCGCCAGTACCGAATTCTTCGCTTAAAACTTCCGAAACAGACTTCAAAGGCATAGCACACTCATCTTCAAAAATTTGTGTAACTATACCTTCCTTCTTCTTGTTTGCTCTGCCGAAAGGCACAACAACTTTTGTGCCAACAAAGATTTTATCATAAAAATTCGGCGGAATTTTGTAAGTAAATTCTTTATCTACCAAAAAATTTATGTTGGAAACACAAATTTTAGCGCAACGACAAATCATTTTTCAATATTATTCTTGTTCTTCTTCCGGAATATAAACACTAACAGTACCGTTATCAATTTCTTTTACGGCATTGGAAACACAATTTGCTTCTGTTATTTTAACGCTGTCGCTTTCGTTTATATCTCTTGCTCTTTTTGAAACACCGATAACAAGTTCATATCTTGTTCCGATGTGCTCCTTGGTGGAAATTTTTTCTAAAAGGTCATTTATTGCCGGTCTGAGCATCATAATGACACACTTCCTTTCAATTATAATTTTTTCTTATTTATTCAAAAGTTTTTTTAAAAAACCTTCGTTTACAAATTTATCTTTTTTCAATTTTTCGCTTTTTAAAACACAAAACAAATCTTCAACAGCTTCTTCAACGGTATCATTTTCGATTACATAGTCATATTTTTCGATTTTTTCAAGCTCACCTTTTGCGGTATTCAACCTTTTCTGTATTTGTTCTTCTGTTTCCGTGTTTCTGCCTCTAAGTCTTTCTTCCAAAATTTCAAAACTGGGAGGAACGATAAAGGTAAGAACAGCTTCCGGGATTTTTTCTTTAACCTTAAATGCTCCTTGAACCTCTATTTCCAAAATAACGTCTTTTCCGCTTTCAAGTGCATTTTTTACAGGTTCTAACGGAGTTCCGTAATAGTTATCAACGTATTTTGCCCATTCCAAAAGTTGATTGTTTTCAATCATATTTTCAAATTCTTCTTTTGTTTTAAAAAAATAAGTAACACCCTCACTATCAATGTTTCTAGGCTGTCTCGTGGTTGCGGAAACAGAAAGATATATGCTGTCATTTGATTTTTCCACAGCCTCTTTCACAACTGTTCCTTTACCAACACCGGCAGGACCGGAAACAATCATTAAAATTCCTTTTTTTAAAAAAGCCATATTATTTTACCTCAAATTGCTAAATTTATTCTTTTTCGTTGTTTTCAGCTCTTAAGCATATAGTGTCTGCCTGCAAACCGGAAAGAATAATGTGTCCGCTGTCAGTAATGATAACGGCTCTCGTTTTTCTTCCGCAAGAAGCGTCAATCAAAATGCCTCTGTCTTTGGCATCTTGTATCATTCTTCTTATCGGAGCAGAATCTGGATTGACAATGGAAACAACCCTTTGCATAGCTACCGCATTACCAAATCCTATATTCAAAAGCTTCATAAAAATGCACCTCCGAACAAAACCGAATTTAACACCTCGGTTATCTTATTAATTATACAATATTTTTTTTAGTTTGTCAATAGATTTAACAATTTTTTATTGTTATGTTCTTCACGATAAACAAGAAATTGCCAAAACAATATGTTTTTTTTGAAAAAAGCTTGACATTTGACAAAAATAATATTATAATACATAGTAGGTGAGTTTCGATAGCTTGCTAACAAAAAGAAAATTACAAAATAAATAACAGAGGTGTTTTTTATGTACAATGTAGGAATTTCCACTTTTAATATGAAATTTAACGACGAAACCTTTTATGATTTTAAGAGAAACGACATTTCCTTTGCCGAGCTTTCTTTAACGTCACTTTATAAGGATTATGTGGACTTTGATTATAAAAACGCAAAAAGTCTTTCGAAAAAATACGGAGTTGATTTTTGGTCTATGCATTTGCCTTTCGGACCTTTTGAAATGATAGATCCGTCATCTTTGGATAAGGATATACGAAAAGACACCGTTAAAAAGCTTTCCGAGCTTATAAAAATAGGCGGAGATATAGGAATAGACAAATTTGTTATTCATCCAAGCGGTGAACCCATTGAAGACAGCGAGAGAGAAGAAAGAAAAAAATATTCAAGGGAAACTCTTTCTTTGCTTGCCGACGTTTCCGAAAAATCAAACGGAGTTATTTGTGTTGAAGATTTACCAAGAAGCTGTATAGGTCATTCCATTGAAGAAATGAAGTTCTTGACAAACGAAGACGAAAGACTGAAAATATGCTTTGACACCAATCATATAAACGTGGAAAATCCCGAAGCTGTTATACTTGCTTTAGGTGACAAGATTGTAACATTGCACGTTTCCGATTTTGACTTTATAAACGAACGCCATTGGTTACCCGGTGAAGGAAAAATCAATTGGAATAAAGTTGTAGATGCATTGAAAACAATAAATTATAAGGGTGTTTGGATGTATGAAATAAGTTTTGACTGTCCAAAAACCATTTTAAGAGACAGAAAATTGACAGCTTACGATTTCAAAAGAAACGCAACGGAAATTCTTTCAAAAGAGAAGCCCACAATTTTCTCAAAACAAAAACCAAATTTGGGAATGTGGGAATAAAAAAGAAAGAAAAAGACAATTAAATAACAAACATACATAATAAATGGAGAACAGGAGAATTTATTGTGGATATTTTTTCAATTTTGAGTTTAATCGGCGGACTTGCGTTATTCCTCTACGGAATGGAGCTTATGGGCGACAGCTTGAAAAAGCTTGCCGGAGGAAAGCTTGAATCTATTCTTGCCAGTCTTACATCAACAAGATTTAAAGGTTTCCTTTTGGGCTTTATCGTAACCGCTATCATTCAGTCATCTTCGGCAACAACTGTTATGCTTGTAGGATTTGTTAATTCGGGTATTATGAAATTGGGACAAACCATAAGCATTATTATGGGTGCCAATATCGGTACAACTGTCACAGCGTGGCTTCTCAGTACTGCCGACATAAAAGGCACAGCTATGATTTTAAAGCTTTTTAAACCCGAATCTTTTACACCTATTTTAGCGGTTGTCGGTCTTTTAATGACTATGACAGCTAAAAATGACAGACGAAAAAACACAGGTAACATACTTTTGGGATTTGCAATACTTATGTTTGGTATGGATACTATGAGTTCTTCCGTTTCGGGACTTAAAGACAATGAAACATTTACAAATATGCTTACAATGTTTTCAAATCCTATTATGGGTATTATTGTGGGAACACTTTTTACCGCAATTATTCAATCCTCTTCCGCATCGGTAGGTGTTTTGCAGGCGTTATCGCTTTCCTGTGTAGTCCCCTATTCAACAGCTATCCCCATTATTTTGGGACAAAACATAGGAACAACAATCACACCGGTTATTTCTTCCGTAAGCGGAAATACAGATTCGAAAAGAGTTGCAATTTCTTGTGTTTACATTAAAATGATAGGAGTTGTTATTGTTGCTGGAATTTTCTACGCTGTAAATGCAATTTTCCCCTTTGAATTTTTAAACGAAAGAGCAAGTGCTATGAACATTGCCGTTGTGCATACACTTTTTAACATATTCTCAACTGTTATACTTATGCCGTTCTGCTCGCTCATTGAAAAGCTTGCTGTAAAAACATTTAAAGAGAAGGAAAACGAAAAAGAAAAAGACGATTTCGGAATGCTTGACGAAAGATTTCTTACAGTTCCCACATTTGCCGTTGAAAAATGTAAGGAATTGGTCTGTAATATGGCAGATATTTCCATAGAATCTTTCAAAGCCGCAACATCGCTTTTGGATAATTACGACCAAAACGTATTCAACAAAGTTGGAGAGCTTGAAAGCAAAGTTGATAAATATGAAGATAAGACAAGCACATATCTTGTGAAAATTTCGTCAAAAGAAATGTCCGCAAAAGACAGTAAAACCGTTACCGAGCTTTTGCATTGCATTGGAGATTTGGAAAGAATTTCCGACCATGCACTTAACATTGCGGAAGCCGCAAAAGAAATGAACGATAAAGGAATTGAATTTTCAAAAGAAGCAAAAAGTGACATAACAATTATCACTAATGCTGTTTCCGAAATTTTAGGGCTTGCAAAAAGTGCACTTGAAAACGATGACATCAACATTGCAAAATCCGTTGAACCGTTGGAACAGGTTATCGACAGACTTAAAAGAAAAATCAAAAACGGTCATATTTCAAGATTGCAAAGTGGTGATTGCACAATGGAAATGGGCTTTATCCTTTCTGATTTGCTCACAAATTACGAAAGAATTTCCGACCATTGCTCCAATATTGCCGTGTGCTTCATTGAAATTTCCAACGATTCCTTTGAAACCCACGAATACTTGAACAATATTAAATCGGGCGATATTAAAGAATTCCAAGAAATGTACGAAATGTATAAACAAAAATAT
>CAYPIJ010000046.1:0-2496 GCA_964410755.1 uncultured Oscillospiraceae bacterium
GTATATCACATCTTTTCCTTTTTGTCAAGACTTTTTTGAAAAAAAATTAATTTTTTTTATTTTTTGTTATTTTTATGTGAATTTTATTGACTTTTTAGTGAAAAAATGCAATAATACAGGTATACATTAATATATAAAAGGAATGAATTTAAAAATGAAAGAATTTATGGACAAAGATTTCCTTTTGGAAACCGACACCGCAAAGGAACTTTTTGAATATGCTTCAAAAATGCCTATTTTTGACTACCACTGCCACTTAAATCCGGCAGAAATTGCTCAAAACAAGCATTTTTCCAACATAACCGAGTTATGGCTTCAAGGCGACCATTACAAATGGAGAACTATGAGAAGCTACGGAATTGACGAATATTACATCACAGGCGATGCAACAGATTACGAAAAATTCATAAAATGGGCTGAAGTTATGCCTAATCTTATCGGAAACCCACTTTACCATTGGACACATCTTGAATTGCAAAGATTTTTCAACATTTCCGAACCTCTTTCACCTCTTACGGCAAACGATATTTGGAAAAAAGCAAAAGCTGTTATAAATTCGGAAGATTTTTGCATTTTCAACATCTTCAAAAAATTCAATGTTGAATGTGTTTGCACAACAGATGACCCTACCGATTCTTTGGAATATCACATCGCAATTGCTCAAAATCCACAATGCAAAACAGTTGTACTTCCAACTTTCAGACCCGACAGAGCCATAAACATAAACAAGCCTGACTTTAAGGAATATATTGTTAAGCTTTCGATTGCTTGCAATAAAGTTATAACCAATTTTCAGGATTTAAAAAATGCACTTGAAGAACGCTTATTATTTTTCAAATCCGTTGGGGCAAGAGTAGCCGACCACGGTATAGACGATCCGTTTTTTGAAAAATGCACAGACGAAGAAGCTCAACTCATTTTCAAAAAAGCCTTGAATGACGAAAAACTCACACAAACGGAAATCAACAAATTCAAAACAGCATTAACCGTATTTTTGGGCAAAAAATATGCCGATTACGGCTTTGCAATGCAAATTCATATAAATGTAATAAGAAATAACAACGAAAGAATGTTCAATGCACTCGGTGCCGACACCGGTTTCGATTCAATAAATGATGCAACTGTTGCTAAAGAAATTTCCGGTCTTATGAACGAAATGGCAAAAACTTCACAGCTCCCCAAAACCATACTTTATTCTTTAAATCCGAAAGATACTTACACATTCGGAACTATGCTCGGAAATTTCCAGGGCGACGGAATTAAAGGCAAAATTCAGTTAGGCTCGGGCTGGTGGTTCTGCGACCAAAAGGACGGTATGGAATCACAGTTGAAAGCTTTAGGGAATTTAGGCTGTTTAACTACTTTTGTGGGAATGCTTACAGACTCCAGAAGTTTCCTTTCCTACACACGCCACGAATATTTCAGACGTATTCTTTGCAACTTAATAGGAAATTGGGTTGAAAACGGCGAATATCCACGCACTATGAACTTTTTGCAAAAAGTTGTTGAAGACATTTCTTTCAATAACGCAAAAGCATATTTTGAAGTATAAAAAATTCAACATAAAACAAAAATCTCGAAAGAAAAACACTTTCGGGATTTTTTCATTTTTTCCACTCAACAATTATTTGTAAATGTGCTATAATCATTGACAAATTTGAAATAATTTGATATAATTATTTATATGAATATGAGTAATACGGAGGAAAAAGTAATGGAAGAATTTGAATATCAAATCTTAAAAAAAGATACTATTCAAGATGAAAAACACTTAAATGAATTAGGTAAAGAGGGCTGGGAAATGCTTCAAAGTGATGACTTATCCGACAAAGTAGTTTTTAAACGTTTAAAAAACAAATCAAAAACCGTTGATAAAATTAAAATGAACACTAAAAATAAAATTGTACCTCTTAACTCATACGGAGTATATGATTGTTTTGGTTCTCAAATTAAAATTATTTTCAAGGGATATGAACCTATAAATAACTTGTTTTTCGGAGATGGAATCGGTTTTAAATTTTTAATAGAAAACAAATCCGAGCATACATATACTATTACCGCAAAAAACATTTCCATAAACGGCTTTATTGTTTCAAAAAGCACTGAAATGGCAGAAGAACTTGAAAGCATGAAGAAAATAGTTAAAGAGATTTATTTGTATTATGATAAAGATAATTTGAAAGATTGCGATATCCGTTCTCTTTACAACGTGAATGACATCTCTTTCAAACTTGTGATTAATGATATAAAATCAAATGTTGAACATATCTCAGATAATGAAATAGTCGTAAGCTATCTATATAATCCCAACGATTTTAAAATCTATAATGATATGGTGCATAAATATAAAGGCACAGGAAAAAATGTATTTATTCCAAATAATGTAAAAGCAATTGGTTGGAATGCATTTGAAGAATGTAGCAATCTCGGAAATATTACTATCCCTGATGGTGTAACAGAAATCGGTCATACTGCATTCAAAGGATGTAAAAATCT
>CAYPIJ010000046.1:2596-12945 GCA_964410755.1 uncultured Oscillospiraceae bacterium
GCATTCAAAGGATGTAAAAATCTTAAAAGCATCGTAATACCGGATAGTGTAATTGAAATCGGTTATGAGGCATTCAAAGGGTGTAATATGCTTGCCGATGATAACGGATTTGTTATAATAAGAAATACATTGTGGGAATATTGTGGTGAAGATAGTTGCATAACTATACCCGACTGTGTAAAAAAAATTGATCCGAGTGCATTTTCAGAATGCAACACTATTACCGATGTCATAATACCTAACAGTGTGACTAAAATTGGCTACGGTGCATTTGCAGATTGTAAAAACCTTAAAAGTGTAATACTACCAAATAGCATAGAAGAAATCTCTCCAGAGATGTTTTGGGAATGTAGTAACCTCAAAAATATTACTATCCCGGATTGTGTGAATAAAATAGGTCCTGGCGCCTTTATAGGTTGTTCCAATCTTAAAAATATAAACATTCCTGATACTGTATCAGAAATTGGAGGAGGTGCTTTTAAAGGCTGTAATAAGCTTGCTGACGAGAGCGGATTTATTATAGTAAAAAATATATTATTTGGATATTGCGGTGAAGATAGTTATATAACAATTCCTGAATGTGTAACCGAAGTTGCGCCAAACGCATTTTCAGAATGCAACACTATTACCGATGTCATAATACCTAACAATGTGACCCAAATAGGTGATGGTGCTTTTAGTGGTTGTTCCAATCTTAAAAATATAAACATTCCTAACAGCGTGGCAGAAATAGGTTATAACGCCTTTTACGGTTGTTCCAATCTTAAAAATATAAACATTCCTGATACTGTATCAGAAATTGGAGGAGGTGCTTTTAAAGGCTGTAATAAGCTTGCTGACGAGAGCGGATTTATTATAGTAAAAAATATATTATTTGGATATTGCGGTGAAGATAGTTATATAACAATTCCTGAATGTGTAACCGAAGTTGCGCCAAACGCATTTTCAGAATGCAACACTATTACCGATGTCATAATACCTAACAATGTGACCCAAATAGGTGATGGTGCTTTTAGTGGTTGTTCCAATCTTAAAAATATAAACATTCCTAACAGCGTGGCAGAAATAGGTTATAACGCCTTTTACGGTTGTTCCAATCTAAAAATATAAACATTCCTGATACTGTATCAGAAATTGGAGTAAATGCTTTTTATGATTGTAAAGCTCTTGCCGATAATGATGGATTTGTTGTAATAAGAAATGTATTGCATGGATATTTTGGAAACAAAAATGATATTACTGTGCCGGAATGTGTATTGGAAATAAGTGATTATGTCTTCAGAGACTGCATTGTTCTTACTAACATTACTCTCTTGGAAGGGGTAACAAAAATAGGAAAGCATGTTTTTCCGAAAGTTAAAGAAAAATTGATAATATCCATTCCTAAAAGTGTTACTGAAATAGACAATCAGGCATTTCGGAGTAAATATCGTTCCATAATCTATACACCGGAAGGAAGTTATGCTGAAAGCTATGCCGAAGCTCATGGTATAAAACACATACACGATTATTCAGAAATTGATGAATAGAATTCTGATGATATAGATTACTAAATTAATATTTCAAGAACTTGATACTACATTAATTAAAGTTTTTGTAAATTCTTTTGAAAAAGTCACAACCACCTTTTTGCCGTAAAAAAACGTTTTTTCTGTAAGCTAAAACGGGATGAAATAAGCTTCATCCCGTTTTTTTAAGTTTGTTTTTTAATATATATCTTTAATGTCGGCAAGTGTAACCGTTTTTGATTCGGAAAGTATTTTTTCGGTTTTTTCAAGGTCGTCTGTTTTAACAACCATAAGCGCCTTACCCTCTTTTTTGCCTACAAAAGCATACATATAATCTATTGTTATATCTTCTTTTGTAAGAATTTCCAAAACTTTTGAAAGTCCTCCCGGTGTATCGTCGATTGCAACGGCAATAACATCTGTGCACTTTACGGCAACACCGTTTTCTTTCAAAACAAGAACGGCTTCCTCGGGTTTATCGACTATTATTCTCAAAATTCCGAAATCTGTAGTATCTGCAATTGAAAGCGCGCTTATATCAATGTTGTTTTTTCCCAATGCATCGATTATGCTTGCAAGTCTGCCGAATTTATTTTCAACAAAAATTGAAATTTGCTTTATCATAACATTTTCCCCTTTCATTTAGCTAAGCTTACGATTATCTATAACACGTTTTGCTTTTCCCTCACTTCTTACAATTGATTTCGGGTTTACAAGGTGAACTTTTGCACCTATTCCCAAAACGTCTCTCAATTTTGAAGTGATTGTTTTTTCTATTTTTTCAACGGATTTAACGTCATCTGTAAGCAAAGCTTCACTCATTTCAACATTTACGTCAAATGTATCTGTATTGTTCACTCTGTCAACAATAATCTGATAGTTAGGAGTAATATCTCCGCCCATAGACATAAGAACTTCTTCAATCTGTGACGGGAATACGTTTACACCTCTTATAATAAGCATATCGTCACTTCTACCGCAAGGCTTTTTCATTCTTATGTGCGTTCTTCCGCATTTACAAGGTTCTGCAATAAGAGTGCAAATATCTCTTGTTCTGTAACGTATAATAGGAAAGCCCTCTTTTGTGATTGTTGTGAAAACAAGCTCACCCTGTTCTCCGTAGGGCAAAACTTCTTCGGTTTCCGGGTCGATTATTTCGGGAATAAACATATCTTCCCAAACGTGCATACCGCTTTGATATTCACATTCGCAAGCAACCCCCGGTCCCATTATTTCGGAAAGACCGTAAATATCGTAAGCTTTAAGATTTAATTTTTCTTCAATAGCTTTTCTCATTTCTTCCGTCCAGGGTTCTGCACCGAAAATACCCGCTTTTAGCTTCAATTTGTCTTTAACGCCCAATTCTTCAGCAGCTTCACCCAAATAAAGAGCATAAGACGGAGTACAACAAAGTGCCGTTGAACCGAAATCCACCATTGTCTGAATTTGATTATGAGTATTTCCCGAAGAAATGGGGATTGTTGTTGCACCGATTTTTTGTGAACCGCCATGAGCGCCCAAACCACCGGTAAACAATCCGTATCCGTATGAAACTTGAATAAAATCTTCCTTGCCCAAGCCGATTGCAGTCATCATTCTTGCAATACAGTTGTCCCAATTTTCAATATCCTTTTGCGTATATCCAACAACGATTTTTTTGCCTGTTGTTCCGCTTGATGCGTGAACTCTCACTATATCCGACATTGGAACTGCGAAAAGTCCGTATGGATAATAATCTCTCAAATCCTGTTTGTAGGAAAAAGGAAGCTTGTGTAAATCGTCAACAGACTTAATATCCTCGGGCTTCAAGCCTTTTTCGTCCATACGCTTTCTAAAAAGCTCCACATTTTCATACATTCTTTTAACCTGCCACACCAAACGCTCACTTTGAAGTTTTTTAAGCTCGTCTCTGGGCATAGTTTCAATTTCTTTTTGCCACATTGCCATTTTCTTGTTGTCCTTTCATTTTTTTGTTTTATGTATAACAATATAGTTATTTTTTTATTTTGTCATTTCCCTATTACAAATTATAGCCCATTTCAAAAGCCTTTTTGTTCACTTCCAAAAATTTGGGCGGAACTGTGTTCTCAATTGTTTCAACCCATTTTTCGTAAGGAATATCCGTTGATTTTGCCATTATTCCGATAAGCACAACGTTTACAGCCTTAATATTGCCTGCTTCTTCAGCGATTTTCAAGGCATCTACCGCTGTAACATCGGCTTTTTCGCTTAATTTTTCGTAAATATTTTCGGGATATTCCATTGCGCCTATAATTACGGGCATAGGGTCAATTTTTTGCATATTCATAATAAGCTTACCTCCTTTTTTAAGGTACGGCAACGCTCTGTAAGCTTCCAAAGGCTCAAAAGCAAGGATAATATCCGCTTCGCCCTTGTCTATAATTGGAGAATAAACTTTTTTGCCGTATTTAACATAGGTTACAACACTACCACCTCTTTGGCTCATTCCGTGAACTTCGGAAAGCTTAACATCAAAGCCTTCGTTGATAACGGTATTTCCCAAAATTCTTGAAGCAAGAAGTGTACCTTGACCTCCGACACCGACAATCATTATATTTTTAGTCATATTAGTTTTCCTCCTTTTCTATAGCATTAAAGGGACAGACATTTACACAAAGTCCGCAACCGTTACATTGAGTTGTATCGATACAAACATGGTCATCTTTCCAGGAAATTGCAGGACAACCTAATTTTAAGCACATTTTACATTTTTTGCAATTGTCATTTATTTTACAATGACCGCTGTATTTAACTGTTTTCAAAAGTGCGCAGGGACGCTGTGCAATAATAACCGACGGTTCATCTCTGTTTACTTCTTCCTTTACAACCTTTTCAAAGTTTTTAAGGTCGAATGGATCTGCCACAACAACGTGCTCAATTCCGATAGCCTTACAAAGGCTCACAAGATTAACCTGTTTTGTTTCTTCACCTCTTATGGTGTAGCCTGTTGTTGGGTTATCCTGATGTCCCGTCATACCTGTGATTGAGTTATCCAAAATAATAACAGTGTTGTTTCCTTTGTTGTAAACAATATCAACAAGTCCCGTGATTCCCGAATGCATAAAGGTTGAATCGCCGATAACGGAAACAAGCTTTTTGTTAAATTCATCGCCTCTTGCCTTTGCCATACCCAACGCTGCACTTACGGAAGCACCCATACAAATTGTGGTGTCAACGCTTTGAAGAGGAGCAACAGCACCCAATGTATAACAGCCTATATCACCGCTGACAACAAGTCCCAATTTTTTAAGAACGTAAAATGTTCCTCTGTGGGGACAGCCTGCACACATAACAGGAGGTCTAACGGGGATATTTTCCTTTATTTCTTCAAAATCCTCGCCTTTTTCGTCAAATACGGCTTTTTTAATCATTCTCGGAGTATATTCACCCAAAAGTGTGAATTTTTCTTTTCCTATAACCTTAATTCCCAAAGCCTTGCAATGGTCTTCCAAAATAGGATCAAGTTCTTCTATAACATAAACCTCGTCCAAGCCCTTGCAAAAATCCTTAATCAAATCCTCGCAAAGAGGGTAAACCATACCCAATTTCAAGTAATTTACACGGTCGCCCAAAGCTTCGTGAGCGTACATATATGAAATACCCGATGTAATAACACCGATTTTTGAGCCGTTATCTTCAATTTTATTAAATTCGCAATTTTCGGAGTATTTTTTAATATCCAAAATTCTTTTTTCAACGTCAACATGTCTTTTTATTGCATTTGCAGGCATCATAACGTTTTTTGCAATGTTTTTTTCGTAAGGCTTCAATTCGGCATTGTCTCTTTCACCCAATTCAACAAGGCTCTGAGAATGGGAAACTCTTGTTGAAAGACGAATGAAAACAGGCGTATCAAACTGTTCGCTTAAATAGAAAGCCTTTCTTGTAAATTCCTTACATTCCTCGGAATCTGATGGTTCAAGCATCATAATTTTAGATGCTTTTGCATAATGTCTGGAATCCTGCTCGTTTTGAGAAGAATGCATACCGGGGTCGTCTGCAACGCAGAAAACAAGACCGCCGTTAGCACCGATGTAGCTAACCGTAAAAACAGGGTCGGCCATAACGTTAAGACCAACGTGTTTCATACAAGACATACTTCTCGCACCTGCAATTGACGCACCGATTGCAACCTCTGCCGCAACCTTTTCGTTGGGCGCCCATTCCGCATATATTTCTTCATATTTAACTATATTTTCCGTAATTTCGGTGCTGGGAGTACCGGGATATGAGGAAACAACCCTCACACCTGCCTCGTAAGCACCTCTGGCAACAGCCGCATTGCCAAGCATTAACTGTTTCATTTGTTTTTCTCCTTATATTTTTTATTTTTTCGGGAGGAGCAGAGCCCCTCCCCTACGGTATCACCGACTTGTTTATATCAAATGTGAATTTTGTAAAATTATTCCTCAAGCTGTTGTGCAACAAGACTGTCACCGCAATACATTTTTCTGAGCTTCGGTTTTTCTATTTTGCCCGTTGGGTTTCTGGGAACTTCCGCAAAAATGAATTTTTTGGGACGTTTATATCTGGGGAGTTCAAGACAAAAGTCTGCTATTTCTTCTTCCGTCAAGGTTTCCTCGGGCTTAACCTCAATTATTGCGGCAGTAATTTCTCCCAAACGCTTATCGGGAAGACCAATAACGGCAACGTCCTTTATTTTGCTGTTCTTTCTCAAAAAGTCCTCAATCTGTACCGGATAAATATTTTCACCGCCTGAAATTACAACGTCTTTCTTTCTGTCAACAAGATAAATAAATCCGTCTTCATCTTCTTGTGCCATATCACCGGTATAAAGCCAACCGTCTTGCAAAACATCGTTGGTGGCTTTTTCGTCCTTGTAGTAACAAAGCATAACACCCGGACCTTTTACCGCAAGCTCGCCAACTTCGCCCGATTTCACTTCGTTTCTGTGTTCATCAACAATTTTTGTTTCCCAGCCAAAGCCTGCTTTACCGATTGCACCGACCTTATGAATGTTATCCACACCCAAATGAACACAACCCGGTCCGATTGATTCGGACAAGCCGTAATTCGTATCGTATTTATGATTGGGGAAATATTCTTTCCACCTTTTTATAAGGCTTGGGGGAACAGGCTGTGCACCTATGTGCATAAGTCTCCATTGTGAAAGCTCATAATCGGAAAGCTTGATGTCACCTCTGTCGATAGCGTCCAAAATATCTTGTGCCCAGGGTACCAAAAGCCAAACAATCGTACATTTTTCCTTTGAAACAACGTCCAAAATCCATTCGGGCTTAATTCCCTTTAACAAAACGGCTTTTCCTCCCACAAGAAAGCTGCCGAACCAGTGCATTTTCGCTCCCGTATGGTAAAGAGGCGGTATGCACAAAAATACATCGTCTTTTGTTTGAGAATGGTGATTTTGTTCAACCATACAAGCGTGCATAAGGCTTCTGTGAAGGTGAATGATAGCTTTTGGAAATCCCGTTGTACCGGAAGAAAAATAAATTGCCGCCTCGTCGTCGTCCGTCAACTTAACATCGGGGTTTTTCGTTGAACAATATGTCACAAGCTTGTCATAGCTTTGTGCAAATGTGGGGCAATCCTTTCCAACGTAAAACCAATCTTGAACTCTCGGAACACGGTCGAAAATATTTTCAATTCTTCCTATAAATTCGGGACCGAAAACGATAGCATCGGCATCTGCAAGTTCAAGACAATATTTTATTTCGTCGGAAGTGTATCTGAAATTAAGAGGAACTGCCAAAGCTCCGCTTTTTAAAATTCCGAAATAAATAGGCAACCATTCAAGGCAATTCATAAGAAGAATTGCAACCTTATCGCCTTTTTTTACTCCTCTTGTCAAAAGAAGATTGGCAAATCTGTTGGCTTTTTTGTTAAATTCGCTCCAGGTAATTTCCGTTCTGTAAGCTTCGTAAGGACTTGACTCAATAAGAGAATATTCTCTCCAAGTAAGATGAGTTTGTTTTTCAAGTGTTGGGTTTATTTCAACCAAGCTTACGTCATTGGGATAAAAATCCGCATTTTTCTTTAAAATCTCCGTAATGGGCATTTTTCTGTATTCCTTTCAAAAAATTACTTTTTCAAATAAATAAATTCTACAATTTTTTGCATAAAATTGCATAGTTTTGTTTTATCTTTATATTTTACCATTATAATATCAAAAAGTCAATAGCTTTAAGCGAATTTTTATTCATTCTCACATTAAAATTTGCATAAAAAAAGGACGATGGCGTGTCGTCCTTTCATATACTGATTTTTATTTTACTTAATTTCAGCAATTTCGATATTGTGTATCAACAAATCGGCATACTGAAAGCTATAGGGCTTTTCTATTCCGTTTTCCAAAGTTTTTATGGTGAAAACGTTAGGATATATCCCCGTAATTTCGGCAACGGAATCGGAATGATTTTTGTTTTTGCATTTTAACGACAAATCAATATGAATTGTCTGTTTTTTATCGTAGAGTGCCTTTACTTGTGATTTTATTTCCGATAAATCATTAGTCATTTTTGCGCCTCCTTTACTCACCCTGCCACGGCAATGGCAGACGTACAAAATACGGCGAGCCGTAAGGAAAAAACGCAATAAAAAAAAGCCTTTGCCGACAGCTTTTTCATCTGTTCATACACTCACACGATGATTAAAATCATATATTAATTATAGCACATTTTTCAAAAATTTTCAAGCGAGATTTTTAAATTTTTTCTTATTTTTTTAAAAAATGCGGTATACCGAAATCGATACACCGCAAAAAACAATATATTTTTTAAAAAATTATACTCCGCTGTAAGCCGAAAATCCACCGTCAACGGGAATAACAACACCGTTTACAAAGGAAGACTTACTGCTGTCCGCAAGGAACAAAAGCGTTCCCAAAAGTTCTTCCGGTTTTCCAAATCTGTCCATAGGTGTTTGTGAAAGAATTTTTTTGCTTCTTTCCGTATAGCTTCCGTCATCGTTCAAAAGAAGCTTTTCGTTCTGTGCAGTAACGAAAAATCCCGGTGCTATGGCGTTTACTCTGATACCAACCTTTGAAAAATGAACTGCAAGCCACTGTGTAAAGTTGGAAACGGCGGCTTTTGCTCCGCTGTATGCGGGGATTCTTGTTAAAGGTGTAAATGCGTTCATAGATGACACGTTTATAATAACGGCATCTTCTTTTTTGCTCATATCAAGGGCAAAAGCCTGTGTGGGAAGAAGTGTTCCCAAAAAATTAAGGTTGAAAACAAACTCAACACCTTTCGGGTCAAGGTCAAAAAATGTTTTTATGTCATCGTTTTCAAGGTCGGCAGGGTCAAAATAGTCCTTTGTTGTTGTGCCTTTTGGGTTATTTCCTCCGGCACCGTTAATTAAAATATCGCAAGTTCCCAATGTTTCATTTACGATTTTTCTTGCATTTTCAAGGCTTTCTTTTTCCAAAACATTTGTTTTTATTGCAATTCCGCCTATTTTATCGGCAACCTCTTTCGCCTTGTCATAGTCCAAATCCAAAACAGCAACTTTTGCACCGTTTTCAGCCAAGCACTGTGCAAAAGAACTGCAAAGAACGCCTGCACCGCCTGTTACAACGGCAACTTTATTTTCAAATATTTTACTCATTTTTTCAAAATTCCTTTCTCATTAATTTTACTTGTCAACTTCCGTTGCTTGCCACAAACCGTTTATATATGTTGCACCCAACGCTCTGTCGAAAAGTCCGTATCCCGGTTTTCCTTGTTCGCCCCAAATCATTCTTCCATGGTCGGGTCTTATAAATCCGTCAAAACCGTTTGTTTTTAAAATTTTAACAATTTTTACAATATCCAAAGAACCGTATTCGGAAAAATGCGAAGTTTCTTCAAAGCTTCCGTCCTCGAAATTCTTAACATTTCTTATGTGCATAAAGTGTATTCTTCCCATTTTTGAATATTTGTCAACCATTGAGGGAATATCGTTTGAAGAACAGCAACCAAGCGAACCGGTACAGAAAGTAAGACCGTTGTATTCATGATCGTAAAGCTTCAAAAATCTGTCGATATTTTTTTCGTTTGTTATAATTCTGGGAAGTCCGAAAATAGGATAAGGTGGGTCATCGGGGTGAATTGCCATCTTAATTCCGCTGTCAATTGCAACAGGCATAATCTCGCTTAAAAAATATTCAAGATTGTTCCACAAATCCTCTTCCGTTATTTTTGCATATTCGTCAAAAAGTGCTTTCAAATCTTCTTTTTTGTAGCTTGCGTCCCAACCGGGAAGTGAAAGCTCACCTGTCAACGGATCCATTTTTTCAAGTTGGTCTTTGTAGTAAACAAGTGCTTGCGAACCGTCAAAAAGAGTTTTGTCAAGCTGTGTTCTTGTCCAGTCGAAAACGGGCATAAAGTTATAGCATATACATTTTATCCCCGCTTTTCCCAATCTTCTGATGTTTTCCTTGTAGTTGTCAATATATTTTTGACGTGTAGGTTTACCAAGCTTAATATCCTCGTGAACGGGAACGCTTTCTATTACGTCAAACAAAAGACCTGCGTCCTCTGTCTTCTTTTTCAAATCAGCAATGCTTTCTTCGCTCCATACTTCACCTACGGGAACGTCGTAAACCGCCGTAACTATGGATTTCATATTTGGAATTTGTCTTATGTATTCAATTTTTATGGGGTCCTCGGGACCATACCATCTAAAAGACATTTTCATATTTCTTTCCGCCTTTCATTTTGTATTTTCTTATATAATTTTATGATACCACATACAAACCTTTTTTTCAATTGTTACACTTGCTTTAAACATTGCAAAAATTGCGGTTTTTAATTTTATTTTTTTAAGTTCACGGAGTTTTCCCGAAAAAAACATTGACAT
>CAYPIJ010000047.1:0-12755 GCA_964410755.1 uncultured Oscillospiraceae bacterium
CATATGTTCAAAAAGCTTTGGAGCTTGGAATTATTAAAGGCGACACTAACGGACAACTTAACCTTACAGATACGAAGATTTGGAGCCTTGTGGTTCAGCTTAGAGCTTTGAAAATAATGGAATAGGGGGTGAAAAATATGAAAAAATGGGTGCGTTGTGCATTAATAAGAGCAGTTAAGACTGTTGCACAAACAGCTGTGGCGACTATAGGAACAGCGAGTGTTATGGGGAACGTTGATTGGATTGCAGTTTGTTCCGCGTCACTGCTCGCAGGTTGTCTTTCAGTTTTAACCTCAATAGCAGGACTTCCGGAAGTAAAGGAGTAGAACTATGACTGAACAAAGAAACGACTGCCCTTGTGAGGCTGTAAAACATTTGACAGAACTTGTGGAAAAGCACGATCAAAAGCTCGAAGAACACGAGAGAAGACTGTACGCAGGCAATGAGACTTTTTCGGTTATTAACACAAAGCTTAATTTTGTGCTTAGCATATCGGGAGTAATTGGAGTTGCCATTGCAGGCGTTATGGTGAAATTTGTTTTTAATTTTTAAAAATAAATTGTCTTTTATGTTGGGGTTAGACGTTAAAAAAACAACAAAAAAAGAGCCGTTTATGTAGGGGTTTAGGCTTAAAAAACATAACAACTAAAATAAAAAAATAAGGGGATATTAACCATGGTAAATCAAGTTTCAAAAAACACACAAACGCAAACGCAGACACAAACACAAACAGCAGCGCAGGAAGAAACTTTTACAAAAGAAGAAGTTTTGAAAATGATTCAGAGCGAAAGCGACAAGAGAGTTGCCGAAGCTTTGAAGAAAGCTCAGTCCAAAAAAGAAAAAGAGGACGAGGCGAAAAAGCTTGAAAGTCTTTCAGACAACGAGAGAATGTCTAAGAAGATTGAATTGCTCGAAGAACAATTAGCACAGAGAGATAAAGAGAACGCTTTGAACAACAATAAGATTGTTTTGCAAAGTGAAATGTCAAAGAGGAATATCCCGGTAGAATTGGCAGAATTTCTCATTTCTGAAGACGCGGACAAGATGCACGAAAATTTAAAAACCTTTGAGAAAGCATTTAAAAATGCTGTGAACTCAGCAGTCGAAAAACGCATACCGTCCCAAACTCCCGGAAGAACTACGGCAAAAACCACCGGAGAGGTCACAAAAGACGTTTTCAAAAAAATGTCAATCGTAGAAAGAAACGCGTTGTTCAACAGTAATAGAGAACTTTATAATGAATTATCAAAATAAAAAAAAGAAAGGAAATTAATAATCATGCCTGAACATGTAATATTTGAAAATAGCGTCATTGAAAATAAAATGACGGAACTTATTAACACAAAATTGGACGTTATGGCCTTAATGGACACAACGTCTGTGCTTGAAGACAATGCAGGTCTTAAGCTTACGGTCCACAAATACACCTATGAGGGTAAAGTTGAAAAGCTTGCAAAAGGAAGCAGGAACACAACAAAAGGTAAGGCTACATACGTTGCCAAAGATTACGTTGTTTCGAGATATCAGGAAACATACGAATATTTCGATGACGACATTATGCAAGATCCTTATCTTATCAACGTTCTTTCCGAGGGCTCGGCAAAGACGATAGCAAATGAAATCAGAGACGAATATTTTAACACGTTAAAAGAGATTACACAAATTTATGAGTATGAAAACAGTGAAGCATTCTCTTATGCGACTGTTGTTGATGCACTTGCGAAGCTTAACGTTGAGGACACAACCGGATACTTCCTCATTGTTGGCAATAAGGAATTGGCGGAAATAAGAAAAGATCCACTTTTTACATATTCCAATCAAGGTGCGATCCTTTATTCGGGTCAAGTTGGTGAGATTTGCGGCATTCCTATTGTGCTCTCCAAAAAAGCTGACTTTGGTGCAGTAATCACACAGAAGAAAGCTGTAAGATTTGTTCCTAAAAAGACAGGCAATGTAGAACAGGAAAGGGACATTGAAACAAAACTCAATACCGTTGTTTATTCGAGATATGGAGTAATTTATCTTGCAGACGACACAGAAAGTATTATTATCAAACAAAAAGGTGAATAACCATGTTAAAATCGATTAAACTGATGCTAGGAATAATAGAAGACGATAAAGACGAACTTATAAACGAGCTGATCCGAGTAACGGAAGAAGAAATAAAAGAATATTGCAATTTTACTAACGATGCGCAGCTTGAAAAACTAAACGGAGCTATTAAGAATATGGTTATTTTAAAATACAACCGTTTAGGTGCTGAGGGGCTTACCGCTGAAAATTACAGCGGTAACTCATTCAGTTATATGTCTGATTACCCTGAAAGTATAATTGCGGTGCTAAACAGGAATAGGAGAGCTTTAATTTTATGATAAGGAATCATTCTGTAATTTGTCCGCTTTATAAAACTGAAAAAACACAGCTTGATTTCGGAGAAGAAGAAAAAGACATTTTGATAGATAATATTGAAGTGGCGATTTTTGAAAAAAGCGTTACAGATTACAGACAGAAGAACGCAGATAATATTAAGTATGATTATATTGGATTGAGCGCTTATTCGAACATTCCAAAAAATAGCTTTATTATTTCAGATACAAAAAAATACAAAGTGAAATTTGTACAGCACTCAAAACGGTACAACACAATTTTTCTTGAAAGGATAGAATAAAAATGGCAGAAAAACCGCTTGCGGAACTTACTTTTGATTGTGAAGAACTCAAAAAAAACATTGAAGAATTTGCAAAAAAAATGCTCCCGGAAATGATACAAAAAGCATTAAAGGAAACAGCCGGAATAATCGAGGGCGAAGTAAAGGAACTTTTGATAAATGCTCCTGCCGATTGGCAAGACGAAGACGAGGACGAAGAAATTCGAAAACACATCTTTTCAAAAATAACGGAAAACTCCGTTGAAGTTGGGTCAGACACTATTCTTGCGATTTACTGCCACCAAGGGACAGGGCTTTATGCCGTGAACGGTGACGGAAGAAAAGACGTACCGTGGTTTTGGAAAAATCAAAAAACAAAAGAGCTAAAATCTTCAAGTGGTCGAAAGCCTTATCCTTTTTTGGCAAAAGCAGTTGAAAACAAAAAAGACGAAATATTATCTGCATTTATTTTAAAACAGGAGCGTATGAAATGATTGAAGAAATTATCACCTATTTGAGAAAAAAAACACCGTACAAATTTTATTTTAGTGAAACGGACATAAAAAACGTGCCATGTATAGTATATGAATTTTTAACAACTCAAAATGACGGGTTAAAAAGTCATTCAATATTAAAGTTGCACATTATGACCAAAGGGGTAAATGAAAATAGCATCAAGAACGGTCAAAAAATTAAACTCGAGATAGATAGCGCTTTACTTACGAGAGGTGACACTCCTCTTACAAATAACATTTTATCAGTAGAGCAAAACGGAGGTGGAATAATTCCCGATAAACAGGCGAACGTACTCCACACACTCGCTTACTACGATGTAATTCATAGAATTAGAAAGGAAGTATAAAAATATGGCAAATTCAAAAAATGAATACTTGCTCGGGAGCGGGCATTTATTCTTAATGGCATTAGAATCAGACACTGAAATTCCTGCAACACTCTTTAATACGTCAAACAATATGGGTCATATTTCAGGCGGTGCTAAATTCACATACAGTGCAGATTTGCACGAAGTAAAGAACGATGATGGCGACTTATTGGGAATACATATTATTGACGAGGACGTTGTCCTTACCACAGGAATGCTCACATGGGATTTGGAAAAACTCAGCAAGGCAACCTTTGGCACAAAATATGAGAGCTCTTCAAAAACGCTTACAATCGGTGGAATGAACAGCATTGAAAAATATGCAGTAGGATTTGAATACAACGACGGCAAAAGAAAAGTACAGTTTTCAATGATTGGAATGCCCAAAAAAGGTATTGACATTTCGCTTGACGCAAAGAACGAGACAGTTGTTGACGTTGAGTTTGTAAGCGCCGGAAAACGTGGCGAGGGGCTCGCGAAACTTGTTGAAACTGATGCTGAATAATAAAAAAGAAAAAAGGGGTTCATTCCCCTTTTTTTAGAAAAAAAGGAGTAAAATATGAACAAATATTTGGATTTAAACGTCTTTTTACAAAAAACAATGGATTTAAAAATGCCCGATGGCGATTTTTTGTGCATAGAAAAACCTACAGTAGAGATGTTTGTTGAGTTTGAAAAATTTCAAAATACAGAAACAAAAAATCAAAAAGACGAAGAAGTAATGAATGCTCTTGACGAAATGTGCCTTAAAATTTTAAACACAAATACTCAAAGAAAAAAAGTTACTTTGGACGGCCTCAATTTTCAAATGAAATTTGCAATCGTAAGAGCTTATTGCAAATTTGTAACTGAAATTACAACACAAAAAAACTGATTATCCCCTCCGTTCCGAATACAGAGGGGGTAAAACGAGCAAATAACATATATTTTTTGCAAGCAGTAAAAGATGTTATTGACTATTCCAAAATGGATTTTGAGCGTGTTATGACTTTAAAAATGGACATGTTTTTACTTATGAGAAAAAACAACATTGTAAATAAGCTTAAAGAAACAAAAGAAGGTCAAGAATATTTGGAAAAATGCGAAAGACTTACAAAGACAGTTCCGGAAAGTGGGATTGCCGAAAAATTTAAAAATGCAAAAAGAGAGGTGAGAAAAAATGGCTGAGCTTGAACTTGGTAAATTAAAAATAAAAATTGAAACAGACGGCACAGCCGAAGCTTCAAAAGATTTGAAGAAAATTCAAGATGAGCTAAAAACAGCAGAAGAAGCGAGCAAAAAAGCAGGCGAAAACGCCAAAAAAATTGCAAAAACCGCAGCAGGAGCAATTACCGCATTAACAACGGCTATGCTCGCCGCCTCCGCATCAACACAACGTTACCGTGAGGATATGGCAAAACTTGAAACTGCTTTTGAAAAAACGGGCAAAAACGCAGAGGTAGCAAAAGAAACTTATAATGGTTTTTATGCGATTTTAGGCGAAAGCGACCGAAGCGTTGAGGCAGTCAACCATTTGTCCCAGCTTTGTGACACAGAGCACCAATTGGCAGAATGGACCGATATTTGCGCAGGTGTTACAGCAACATTCGGGGACAGCTTACCTATTGAGGGTTTAACCGAGGCAGCCAACGAAACAGCAAAGGTTGCACAGGTTACGGGACCTTTGGCAGACGCTCTTAATTGGGTTGGAATAAGTGAAGACGGTTTTAACGAGGCATTGAAAAAGTGTAATTCTGAACAAGAACGTGCAACGCTTATTACCAACACACTTACGAAAGCTTACAAGCAGACAGGTCAAGAGTATAAGAACGCCAACGCCGACGTTATCGAGTTCCGCAAGGCACAGTCTGAATTAAATGATGCAATGGCGGAAGTGGGAGCAACTGTTCAGCCAGTCCTTACGGACTGTATTAATGCAGTGTCCGGCTATGTTAAACAAAAAATACCAGAAATTAAAGAACTTTTGCAAACGACAGGCGATATTGTCGTTAAATTCATTGACTACATTTCCGAGCACGGAGACGAGGTTGTAGGAACGATTACGGCAATCGGAGGAGCTTATGCAGGTTGGCAAGTAGCTCAAACAATCGGTAATGTCATAGTGGCAATTAAAGGTTACTATACAGCTTTAAAAACAGCAGAAGCAACTCAAAAATCTTTTAACGCAACATTGAACGCCAACCCGTATGTGGCGGTAGCAAGCCTTATTACAGCTCTTGTGGGTGCATTGATAAGTTATTCGATTGCAACAAAAGATGCGGAAGACAGCACACGAAACTATAAAAAAGAGCTTAAAGAGGTACAAAAAGAAATCGAAGAAACAGAAAAAACGACAAACGATGCTTTAAAAACCGATTTGGCAAAAATCGCCACAACGGAACAGATGTTTGACCGACTTCTTGAACTTGACAACGAATTAAAAGCAAATTCAAAAAATACCGAAGAAAACAAAAACAAAAAAGCGGAGCTTAAAGCCTTGGTAGACAAGCTTAACAGCATATCACCCGCCTTTCAGCTTGCGATAAACAACGAAACGGGATCTTTGAAAAATCAGGCAAGTCAGGTTGAGGCACTTTCGAAAAAATATATTGAGCTTGCAAAGGCAAAGGCTTATGCGGCGGCAATCGAAGACAAAATGTCCGACCTTTACAAACAAAAAATGGATTTGGAAGACATAAAAACAGGTGCGGAAAGCGAAATAAAAAAAATCGAAAAAAGAACATCAAGCTCAAATCAATATGTAAACCCTGAAAGTTGGGAAGGACGAATCGCAAGCAAAAAAAATAATTTAGATTTAAAAGAACAAAAAGAAACTATAAGCGACGCCAACGCACAAATCAAAGCTATAGACAAAAAAATAGAAAAGCTTGCAAAGGACGGAGCAAAGCAGTCAATAGTAATTGACGAGCTTAGCGGAATTTTTGAAACAACAACAACCACAAACACAGCTCCATACACACAGGGGTACGACAGTTATTCAAGTTCTTCAGCCGGAAGCGGTTCGGGAAAATCCACGTCAAACAATTCTGAAGAAAAAGAAAAAACGGTGCAAGAACTTTACGAGACAGACCGACAATGGCTTGACGACAGTTACGAACTTGGGAAGTTGACTTTTACGGACTATGTACAAGGTTTGAAAAATATAGCCTCAAAATATTACGCTGACGGAACTATTGAATTTAAACATGCCTTAGACTATGTTGCGGATATTGTCTCCGACTACGAGGACGAACAAATAAGAGGCGTTCAAGATAAATTGGGATTGTTAAATCTTCGACCGGATAAAGATAAGGAAAATGTGCAAAATCAATATCAATTATGGCTATTAATGCATCGAGACGCAACAGACGAAGAAAAGACGCAGAAACATCTTGAAACGCTTAATAAATCGCTCGAAAAAGATAATGCGAAGAGAGACAACCTTATCGCAGCTTATGACGATATGGTTGAAATCACAGGGGAAAACAGCGAGGAAACGTTGGAGCTTAGAAATGCAATCACGGAGCTCGATATTACAATGCAAGAAACAAAGAACACGATTCAAGATATTGAAGATGCCGAAAAGAAACAAGCGCAGCAAAATGCGTTATATGGCTTTAATTTGAGACACGACCTTGTAAAAGGCGGAATGTCTTACAAAGATGCCCTTGACCTTACCACAAGCGCAGGTTATGGCATTTCAACAATTCAAGTTAATCAAGTATTTAACGCTCCGACAGCAACGCCGTCACAAGTCCAAAATGCCACAAAAAAAGGGATAAGAGACATGGAGGTAGAATTACAACTATGACAGCAAGATATATTGAATTTAACGGAATTACATTTAAAGAGGATACATATTTTCCTTTTTATTCTTTTACCCCGAATGAGGGGAATGTTGAATTTCAAACGGATTCGGCAGTATTAAAAGACGGCGCCATCTTCTCAAATTCAAGGTACACAGAACGAACGGTGACGTTAAAAGGTCACGTTGTTGGAAAAAACGAAAAAGACCTTATCGAAAATAAGCAACTCCTGTTTATTAAAAGCAACGGAAAGACCAAAAGCGAACTCGTATATTTTGATGGATTTGACTTTTATAAAGCTGAAGCGATTGGGTCAATTCCCGTCCTTTCCGAAAAAATGGGGCTATGCTATGAATTCACAATAACATTCACATTGCCGGGGTTTTATTGGAAAGAAAAAAAGCAAACCCTTGTTCCACTGTTTTTGAGAAAAAACGAGATTGAGGACACATTCACTTTGCCGTGTGTGTTTACATCGCGAACTGCAGGCAATACTTATTTCAACGAAACAGATTTTTCTATTTTACCAAAAATCGAAATAATCGCAGAAGATTCAACTGAATATGATCTTGTTATCGAAAACGAAAATACAGGAGCAACAATTGAGCTTTTAGAATTTGCAGTAACCGAGGGCGACATTATCGTTATAGATTTGGAAGAGATGACCGCAACGCACAACGGTGTTGATATTGTGAATTTGTTAAATGATTTTTCGGACTTTTTCTTAGTCCCGGGAATGAACAAAATCAACGTTACTAACGGCGGCCTTGAAGTCAATTCCACAGCGTTGATTAAATTTTATAAAAAAATAGTTGGAATTTAAAATACAAATATTGACAAAATAAGATAATTATGCTATAATGACTTTTGCAGATAAGCAAAGTACATAAAAGACGGTTAGCACTCCCAATGTGTAAGGGGGGTGAGGCTTATGAAGAATAAAATAAAAAGAATTGCAAAAATCTTCGTTCTTACAATTCTCTTTATAATTCTCTTTAAAATTAAAGCTCAATAACCGTCAGTCGGAAGCTCCGGTTATTGAAAAGTAACACGTGCTGACCTCAATTTAGGTAGCTTTGTTTATCTGCTTTTATTATATATCAAAAAATCGAATTTGTCAATAGTTTTTACTAAAAAAAATGAGGTGACAAACTTTGATTAGAATTTTAAACAGCACCACTCTTGAAATTGTTGAAACAATCACAAAATACACTTCAATAATTTTTAATCTTAATTTTTACGAAGTCGGCGACTTCACGCTCACGCTACCGCTTAATATTTTATCTGAAAATATTAAGCTTAACAATTATATTTTGTGGAAAGATAATGTTGGAATAATAAAGTACATAAATATTACCGACACGACAATTACAGTTAAAGGGTGCGATATAAAAGGGCTGTTGTCGCAGCGCATTTGTAAAGGGACGTGGAACGGAGCTGTTGAGACAGTCGTTAAAAATATTGTTTCGGAAAATACGCAAGAAAATCGTGCCTTTCCACTATTTTCTGTTTCAGAAACCAAAGGAATTGGTGAAGAAGTAGACGCTATTTCAAAAGGCGGAACAGTTGCGGACATAATAAGCGGAATTTGCAAGAATAACGATTTGGGTTGGGATATTAAGCTTAAAAATAAAGAGCTTATTTTTGACGTTATAAAGCCAAAAAACGTTAACTGTGTGTACGGCGTTCGCTATAAGAATGTCTCCGGAACGGAATATACCTTAAGCATTTTAAATGAAACAAACACAACTTTCAATTCATTTCAAAACGAGGGACTCGAAGTAACGGTAGAAGACGGTCGTTTTTGGGTAAACAAAGGAAAATGCAGGCTTTCAGACGGAAGTGTTTTTGTTTTGGAAGAAAAAACAGACTCGCAAGAATCAATCCCCTCGGGGACTAATACAACATCGTTACTCGTAACGATTGGCCGCAGTGGTGAATTTGTTTTTGAAAAATGGCGAACTGACCAATTAAGCACCTTTCAAAATCCGTATTACGTTTTATGTAATTCCTACAAAGATGACGTTTTCATGTTGCCACGAGAAGAAGAACTATATTTTACAAACGGTGAAAACACAGGGCTTGAGCGCTCCGAAACATACAGCGATAATTTCGAAAAGCCTGTTGAATATGAGAAAAAAAACGAAAACGCAACGGCAACAATCATTTCGTTTTCAGATTATAAAACGAAATGGGAATTAGGTGACGTCGTTAAATTGAGACTTGACTATTTAGGGCAGAGAGTGACTTTCGAAACACCAATAACAGAGGTTCAACTCGTTTGTGAAGCGGGTAATCAGCGAGTTATCCCTACTTTCGGGGAGAATAAAAAAATACTAAAAAAATTGATAAAGGAGCTAAAAAACAATGCAAGATAATCAAATTTTAACAGCAGACGATTTAAACAATATAGCCATAGATTTGGGAGCAACAACCTTTTCAAATTTTAAAGACAGTAAAAGCTATGCAATCACTGAAATAAACAACATTACAAAAGACCTTGTTACTAAAGGCATATTACGAACGGCGAGCGACTGCAAATGCACGATAAGTGAAGATAACGCAGTGACTGTCGGCAGCGGTGTTGCCGTTTTTTCAGACGGTTGTAAATTCAGATTGGAAGAGCCTTTGACTGTTCAGCTTAGCAACGCGGATTTGACTTACATTTTTTTCGAGCATAACAATGAGCTCGACAGTGTCTCACTTGTCGCCGACACTAAAATGAGCGAGAAAGACTGCGTGCTATTGGCAACTGTTGAGAATGGAATAATCACCGATAAAAGAAGTTATGCAGTCGCAAAAGTCAATTTAAACGCAGAGGGGACGTCTTACATGGTGTCTCTGAAAGCCAAAGGCGGTCAACTTTACAACCCCGAGACATTCTCGGTGAAACTGCCAATAACTGATAATTCCAAAGTTTTCTGCTCAACTTTTACAGACGTACAATTTTCAAACAACGTAGCTCCATGGTGCGGGCAAATTTCGGCGCTTTATAACGTTGCCGAAAGTGAGATTTTTTTTCCGGTAAGATATTCAGATGGGAGCAACCCCAATCTCTGTTGGCACAATAAGAAGACTTTTCCGGGAAATTGGGCTAATCAATCCTTTTCACGCGAAGACAACACACTTACTTACTCTCTTGAAACAACTTTTGGCCACATAGAATTCAACATAAATATATACGTTTTCGATGGCATTAATTTAAATTGAAAAGTTGTCAAAAAGTTGTCAAATTCTTTAAAAATGTTGATATTTCTACATTTCATACTCTTTCGACCCCTGTCATCCGCACCAACGGAAAAACCGCTAAAACACTGTGTTTTAGCGGTTTTTATTTGCTTTTGTAATTTCCAAAATAGTCCAAAATGTGCCAAAATTCACTATAAAAGGTTGTCAAAAAGTTGTCAGAAAGAAAACTTGTTTAACTTGTCGGCAGTAATCTGTTTCAATCGTTCCTGCCGAATGTGTGTATAGATTTGTCTCGTTAAATTTATGTCGGAATGGCCCATAAGATATTGAGCATCTTTTTCTTCAATTCCTGCCTCAAAAAGCATTGTAGCATAAGCGTGCCTAAGCTGATGAGCTGTAATTTTAAAACCATACGCCTGACAATATCTTTCCCAGCGGCGCGAAAAAGCTCTTTCCGTGAGTGGCTCTATGCCGTCACCTTTCATTGAAAATAAGAATCCCGTCCCACCTTTGGGGAGCACATTGGCGAGGCGATCGGTGATAAATATATTCCTTTGAGCATTTTCAGTTTTTAAAACTTGTTCATAAATCGCCTTGTTCCCACTATGGATAACGTGGCTATGGATTTTAATAATTCGCTCCTCGAGGTCAATATCCTCAAAGCGAACTGCCAAAGCTTCCGATTTTCTGCATCCTGTGTTTAAAAGGAAAAACGGCAATAAATCAAATCCTTCGTAATGTTTATTTATTTCTTTTAAAATTTGAGTAGAGGGCAGTTCTCTTGTTTTTTTCGGCAGGTTATTCGGCAATTTTATTGAAGTGACAGGATTATATTCAATATAGCGGTTAATTACCGCAAAATTCATTATCATATTTAAAACGCCTTTTCGTGCGGAAATAGTCTTTTTTGAGTACGATTTCGAAACAAGATATTTTATAAAAGTATCAACCCCATTTGCGGTAATTTCGTTTATTTTTTTACCTTTAAAATATTCCACAACAGCGTTATAGCTTGAACGTGTCGCTTTGTTGAAATTATGATCTGCAATTCTTTCTCTATATTCTCTAACCCAATTTTCGGCGACAGTTCCAAAAGATGTGTTTCCGCCGGAAGAACCACGGTAAGCGATAAGTTGACTTTCGAAGTCTTTTATAGCTTTCTTTTCAGTAGTTTCCAAACTGTAGAAATATTTAACTTTTCCGTCAATTACAATTTTGCGAACCCAACGTCCGTCTTTTCTTCGTTTCATAGTTTAAAACCCGTATGGTGAGCTTAACGCATTCGCCGTGCTTATCACCATTATAAGGGCACAGACGATGGAAATAACAGCAAGAACGGCGAAGAAGATATTACAATTCTTTAATGTATGTATTTCTTCTTTGTGTTCGAGAAGATCTTTTTTTTCTAAAATTTTTTCAATTTTTTCGTTAAGCTTTTTTGTGTTCATAATAATTACTCCTATTTATATTATATATTTTTATCTTTAAGATCCTTTGGCACGTTCTTCAACGATTTCTATGCTTTCGAAGTTATTGAAATCGTAATTTTTGACGTGTCTAAGCTCGTGTTTCAAAATTTCTTTTTGCATTTCCTGTGTGTAGCAAGCATTGATGAAAATGTTGTAGCAATCGTCATTTGAGGGGACGGTAACTCCTTTCACGCATTGAGGGAGTTCTACCACTCTAACTATTATATCCTCAAAAAAATCTTTTCCGTCTTTAGTTTTCAAGCATAGCTTCAATGACCTTTACCGCCTTTTCCACATCTTCCTTTGAAGCGTTTTTTGTAACACTGAACAACATTTTCATTTCCGGTCGTGTTCGTATTTCTTCAAGGTATTCGTTCAGTTCGTCACTTTCGTTAGAATGACTTTGGGGCTCTTTTTCTTTGTTAGAAATGAGTTCTTCAACACTCGTGCCAAAGTAGCTTGACAAAACTTCCAATGTTTGCCATTTTGGTACCCTTCCATTCTTCCAAGCTGTGATTGACCCACTGGAAATTTTTAATTCTTTCGCTACCCCGTTTGGGGTTTTTTCCCTTTTTTTACATAAATTTATAAAATTTTCCCAAAACATGTTTTAATCCTCCTTTTACGCCTACACAAAATCTCACTAAAAATAAGATGTGTTTTTTGTGCAACTATACAAATCTCATTTTTTGTGAGAAAAACCATTGACTTTTCACTTAAAATGAGATATAATAATTACATAGTTAAGCTTGTTACAGTTATTATAGCACACCTTAACGAAA
>CAYPIJ010000048.1:0-12647 GCA_964410755.1 uncultured Oscillospiraceae bacterium
TTATTATATCCCCTTTGCAATTCATTTTTACAGTCTTATATATGCAAAAGTTATGGAAAAAGAGGACCCTGAAAACAGCCAAAAATTTAAAAAGCGTGCCGAAAAATTTGCCAAAGATTTCATATATTGGTTTGACGATAATGGTTCAGCTCTTCCCTTTGGTCGTTCTCTTACATATCGTTTTGCACAATGCTGTTTTTGGAGTGCATGCGTTTTTGCCGATGTAAAACCTTTTTCAATGGGTGTTATGAAGGGAATTATTTTAAGAAATTTGGAATATTGGATGAGCTTGCCGATTTTTGATAATGACGGTGTTTTAACCGTGGGATACGGTTATCCGAATTTGTATATGTCGGAAGATTATAATGCTTTCGGTTCACCTTATTGGGCTTTGAAGTCTTTTCTTGTGCTTTTTTTAGATGAAAATCACGAATTTTTTAAGGCTTGCGAAGAACCGCTTCCAAATATGGAAAATTTAAAAATTATTCCCGAAGCTAAAATGGTAATCCAAAGAATAAACGGTTATGTTGTGGCTTTGACAGCGGGGCAATGGGCTAATTTTTTGCCCACACATACTCCCGAAAAGTATTCAAAATTTGCATATTCAACAAAATTTTCTTTTTGTGTTCCACGTTCATATTTTAACTTTAGTGAAGCCGGAACAGACAGTATGCTGACATTTGTGAAAGAAGATATGTGCTTTGTAAGAAAAAAATGCAAAAATTATGAAATTACATCAGACGGAACTGTAATATCGGAATGGTCTCCGTTTGTAGGCGTTTTTGTAAAGACGAAAATTATTCCCACAAAAGACGGGCATATAAGAAAACATATAATTAACTGTGAAGAAGATTGTATTGCTTACGATTGCGGATTTGCAACTCCCAATGAAGAAAACGATGTGTTTGGAGAAAAAGGCATAGTTGAAACTACTTCATTTGTGAATACAAATTTGCTTAATTTTAATACTTATATGAAATCGGTTAAATACGATTTGAAAAAGGGAATAAACAAGATAACCACGGTTGTTGTTTATCCGAAATAAAAAAAGAAAAAAACGGTTGTGAACAAAAGCTCACAACCGTAATTTTATATTATTTTGCAAAGTCTACAATTCTTGTTTCTCTTATGAGATTAATTTTAATCTGTCCGGGATATTCCATTTCGCTTTCAATCTTTTTTGCAATTTCTCTGCCTACAAGTACCATTGAACGGTCATTAATATCTTCGGGTTTAACCATAATACGAACTTCACGTCCTGCGGAAATGGCAAATGCTTTGTCAATTCCTTTAAATGAAGTTGCGATTTCTTCGAGTTTTTGCAAACGTTTAATGTAGTTTTCGATGTTTTCTCTTCTTGCACCGGGACGTGCTGCCGAAATAGCATCTGCTGCCGCAACAATACAAGCAATTGTGCTTGTTGGTTCAACGTCACCGTGGTGTGCCATAATAGCATTGAGGATAATAGGATCTTCTTTGTATTTTTTGGCAATGTCTGCACCGATTGTAACGTGGGAGCCTTCAACTTCATGGTCAATAGCTTTTCCTATGTCGTGGAGAAGACCTGCTCTTTTTGCCAATGTTACGTCAACGCCCAATTCTCCGGCTATAAGACCGGAAATGTGTGAAACTTCCAAAGAGTGAGTAAGAACATTTTGTCCGTAACTTGTTCTGTATTTAAGTCTTCCCAAAAGTTTAACAAGCTCGTTGTGAATGTTATGTACTCCTGTTTCGAATGTTGCATCTTCACCGGCTTTTTTTATGGTTTGTTCAACTTCTTTTCTGGATTTGTTGTACATTTCTTCAATTCTTGTTGGGTGAATACGTCCGTCTTGGATAAGTTTTTCCAATGTAAGTCTTGCAATTTCACGTCTTACAGGATCGAATCCCGACAAAATAACGGCTTCCGGTGTATCGTCGATAATGAAGTCAATTCCGGTAATTTGTTCCAAAGCACGAATGTTACGACCTTCACGACCGATAATTCTGCCTTTCATATCTTCACCGGGTAAAGCAACAACGCTAACCGTTACGTCACTTACATGATCGGAAGCACATCTTTGAATTGCACCTGCAATGATCTCTCTTGCTTTTTCGTCGCATACTTCCTTTGTTTCTTCTTCGATTTCCTTAATTTTGGCGGAAGCGTCAACTCTTGCTTCGTCCTCAATGTTTTTAATGAGGAAATCTTTTGCCTCTTCTTTTGTAAGGCCGGAAATTTTCTCCAAAATTTCCATTTGTCTTTTTTGAATTTCTTCAACTTGATTGCTTTTTTCTTCGAGCTGAGATTCTCTTGTTTTCAAAGTTTCTTCTTTTTTCTCGATTGTATCAAGCTTTTTGTCAAGATGTTCTTCTTTTTGAAGATATCTTTTTTCGAGTTTTTGAAGTTCCGAACGTCTTTCTTTCGATTCACGTTCTGCTTCATTTCTCATTTTGTGGATTTCTTCCTTAGCCTCTACGAGTGTTTCTTTCTTTTTGGCTTCAGCCGATTTTATGGCGTCATTGAGTATTTTTTTTGCCTGTTCTTCGGCACTTCCAATTTCAGATTCAGCTATTTTCTTTCTGTACATTATTCCGATACGAAACGCAATAATAAACGCTATCAGAAATGAGCCTAAGGAAATCGCTATTGTCATAGCTAATGGTGTTTGCATATACGCAATCTCCTTTCATAAATTTTAAAAGTTCACATACATTTTTTAAGTTTTTAAAAAAGCATACACATATATTTTACATTTTTTTTCATAATCTGTCAAGTGTTTTTTCGTTTTTTTTTCAAAAACATAGTCATTTTTAACAAAAAAAGAAAAATTTTATTTTGTTTTTTTAAAAATCACTTTACATAATCGGATTTTAGTGGTATAATTGTAGGGTATTTTAAGAAAAATGGGAGATTGTGTTTTATGGAAGATTTGAATGTAAAAGAGATTTTTGAATATGAAGAGAAATTTCGTACTTTTTTAACGGAAGAAAGAAAAATGAAAGAAAGTACGGTTTCATCTTATATTTCGGATTTGAAAAAATTTCACGATTTTTGCGAAAAAAAGGCTATGCTTGAAGAACACGATTTGAAAAAAACTTGCGATTGCTATTTGGAAACGCTTAAAAATTCCGGTAAAAGCAGTGCCACAATTTCAAGAAATATAGCATCTTTAAGAAAATTTTCCCATTATTTAAAGGATAACGGCATAATAGATAAAAACCCCACAAAAGGTGTGGCTTACGAGAAAAACTTGGACGGAAAGGACGAGGACTTTTGCGTTTTAACTCTTGACGAAATAGACAGACTTATTGAAAAAACAAAATCTGACAGCATAAAAGGGTACAGAGATACTGCAATTTTGGAAGTTATGTATGCTTGCGGTTTAAAAGTGAGCGAGCTTATAAATTTGTGTGTAAATGATTTATCACTAAATGAGGGTTACATAACCGTAAAAGGTGATTCACCGAGATATATACCTATATATAAGGGAGCTGTAAAAGCGGTAAACACATATATTGCAAAAGGCAGAAAATATCTTGTGGGAGAAAAAAAGGCCAATAATCTCTTTCTAAACAGAAACGGTTCACCTCTTTCCAGGCAAGGCGTTTGGAAAATTTTGAAAACCTACGGTGAAAAAGCAGGATTATCCGTTACTTTAACGCCACATCTCATACGCAGAAGTATGGCGGTGCACCTTTTGGAAAACGGCGCCAATGTTTATGATGTTCAAGCGATTTTGGGACATAAAAGCATAGGTTTAACCAGAGATTATTTGAAAAATTTCAAGCCTTCCGTTACAAAATCGTACAAAACGGCACATCCAAAAGCAAAGGGCTAATTATTTATAAAAAAGCATAATAATTTTTTTGAATCATAAGATGTAATAAAAAGCTATTTTAAGGAAGTTGTTTTTTATGAAATGTGAATTTAAAAGAATTTTATGTTTTTTTGTTTTTGCTATGATGCTTTGTCAGAGTATTGTTTTTGCAAATGTGGAAACGGGTTCTCCTTCTTATATTTTGGCGGATAAGGAAACAAAGACCGTTTTGCTTAAGAAAAATGAAAACGAACGGAGACCTATTGCCAGTGTTACAAAAATTATGACGCTTTTAATTACCTTTGAAGAAATAGAAAAAGGTAATTTGAAATTGGACGAAACAATTGTTGCTTCCGCAAACGCAAGTAAGATGGGCGGTTCTCAGATTTATTTGAAAGAAAACGAAGAAATGACTTTGGAAAATCTTATAAAATCCATATTTGTGGCAAGTGCAAACGATGCTTGCGTTGCCGTTGCGGAAAGAATAAGCGGTTCACAAGAAGCCTTTGTTGAAAGAATGAACGAAAAAGCAGAGGAGTTGGGACTAAAAAACACATCTTTCAAAAATCCTCACGGACTTGACGAGGACGGACATTATTCTTCTGCGTATGACCTTTTTGTAATATCTTGCGAGCTTATGAAATATGATATACAAAAGTACACCACAATATGGCAGGATACTGTAAGAAACGGTGAATTTACACTTACAAACACCAATAAATTAATACGATTTTATCCCGGTGCCACCGGACTTAAAACCGGTTCTACTTCCAAAGCGGGCTATTGCATGAGTGCGACGGCAAAAAAGGGCAATACGGAGCTTATTGCCGTGGTTTTGGGTGCAGAAACTTCAAAATCCCGTTTTGACGATGCAAAAGCTCTTTTGAATTACGGATTTTCCAATTACAAAAATCTTTCTTTGGCAAAAGAAAACGAAATTGTGGAAGAAGTAGATGTTGTTTACGGAAAAAATGAAAAATCAAAGATTTGCACGAAGAATGATGTTAATATTTTGGTGAAAACAAACGACAAAGAAAAAATAGAAAAAAGAATTGAGATAGGTGAATTTGTTGCACCTATTAAAAAAGGTGAAAGTGCCGGAATGATGTATTTTACGAAAAACGGCAAGGAAGTTGGCAAGGTTGAACTTGTTTTTTACGATGACAACGAAAAAAAGAGTTACTTTGAAACGGTGAAAGATTTCATTTTGTCTTAAAAAGTGAAAATACGGTAAAATAAGGTGTTTTTTGAGGTGAAAATAAAAAAATAACGAAAAAAAATAAAAAAAATCAAAAAAGACTTGACAAATAAGCATATTTTAGGTATAATGAATAATGCTTGACTGATAAATAATGTAAATGTTTAAATAAATGGAGGTGCGAATACGATGAAAAGAACTTATCAACCTAAGAAAAGACAGAGAAAAAGAGAGCACGGTTTCTTTAAAAGAATGAGAACAAGAAACGGAAGAAAAATCTTGGCTCGCAGAAGAGCAAGAGGCAGAGCTAAATTGAGTGCGTAATTTCGTAAAAATGTCGTGTTGATGGTTTGGGTAACGTTATTAAACTCAAAAAAGCCGTTCAGCTTACGACATTTTTCTTTTAGTTCGCAAAAAAATCGCTGTTTTGAGGAGGTCGCTTTTTTATGGGTAAAGGAATAATCGATTCTCTTACCGAGAATTATGAATTTCAGAGAGCTTATAAAAAAGGCGCTCCGTTTTACGGCAAATATGTTGTTTTGTACAGATTTGAAAACAGAAGAAACGAAAAAATGCGTCTTGGTATTACGGCAACAAAAAAAATCGGTAAGGCAAACAAAAGAAACAGGGCAAGAAGAATTATTTTTGAATGTTTCCGATTGATGTATCCCGATTTTAAAATCAAAAGTGATGTTGTTATTGTTGCGAGAGCTTCCTTGATAGAAGCCGGGTATCAAGAAGTTTTTGACGAGATGCTTAGGCTTACAAAGAAAGCCGGTTTTTATGATTAGCAGAATTTTTATTTTTTTGGTACGTTTGTATCAAAGGTTTATTTCTCCGATTTTCGGTAAAAAGTGCAGGTTTTATCCGTCCTGCTCGGAGTATGCCGTTTTGGCGGTTAAAAAATATGGATTTTTCAGAGGCTTTTTAAAAGCCGTGTGGCGTGTTTTAAGGTGCAATCCTTTTTGCAAAGGCGGAGTGGATTATCCTTAGAAACATTTTTTAATATTGAAATTGAAAGGTGAATAGTGAATAACAGATGAGCTATATTTATAAATTTTTTGGTGCTATTCTTGATGCAATTTACAGTGTTATTCCCAATTTCGGTTGGGCAATAATCATATTTACCGTTTTGGTAAGAGTTTTGCTTTTACCGCTTATGATAAAACAGCAAAAATCTATGGTAAATATGCAAAAAATACAGCCTGAGCTTACAAAGTTGCAGAAAAAATATGCAAACGATCAGCAGAAACTCAACGAAGAAACAATGAAGCTTTATCAAAAGTATGATGTTAATCCAATGGGTGGTTGTTTACCGCTTTTAATTCAAATGCCTATTTTACTTGCGGTTTACAGAATTATACAGCAACCTATAACATATCTTTTAAAAATTGACCTTCCGAACAAGGTTTTTGAAGTGCTTAAGCAAACCGCTACCGACACGGAGCTTAACATAGTTGCTTTTGTAACAAACAATTTTGAAAAAGCACAATCGCTTTTGGATAAAGCAAATCTTAATTTTGATATTTCTCAAATTAAGATAAACTTTGACTTTTTGGGACTTAATTTGGGTTACAGTCCACAACACTGCGACGGTAACTACATTTTGTTTATTATCCCTGTAATCAGTGTTATTACTTCTTTCCTTACAACAAAGCTTTCAAAAGCCGGCTTGCCGAAAAGCGAAAAGGAAGAAACCAATGCACAGGCACAACAAATGCAGACAATGAACTATATTTTCCCTCTTATGACGGGATATTTCTGCTACATTCTTCCTGCGGCAATGGGCTTATATTGGATTGTGGGAAATCTTTGGCAAATGGGACAGACTTATGTTATGAACAGACTTATGAGCCGTGGCAAAAATGAAGATGTAATTGAAGTTAAGGTTCAAAAGCCGCAAGGAAACAAGAAAGAAAACAATAAAAAGAAAAAATAATCTGAAAGGAACTTACAACCGTGAAAGAAACAATTGCAACGGGAAAAACAATCGATGAAGCAAAATTAAACGGCGCTGCAGAGCTTGGAGTAGACGTTGACGAGGTTACAATCGAAGTTCTTGACGCTCCGAAATCGGGCTTTTTGGGCTTGGGTGCAAAACCTGCAAAATTGCTTGTTAGATATGTAAATCCCGAAGAAGAGAAAATAAAAGAAAAAAGAAAACCCGAAAAAAAATTCGAGAAAAAATTTGAAAAAAAGAAACCTTCTAAAAATGTTGAAAATGTTGTTGAAGAAAAAAACAATCAGCCTAAAAAAAGCTTGATTGACGAAGAAACGGACAAGAATTTTGTTCCCAACGAAAACAGCATACCGTTTTTGGAAAACTATTTGAAAGGCTTGTTTGAAAAAACAAACTTTAATGTGAAATATGACATTACAAGAGACGGCAGATATATTCGCATTAATTTTTCCGGTGACGAGACAGGTGCTTTAATAGGTAAACACGGTGATACGCTTGATGCTTTGCAGTATATTGTTCAAATTGCGTATAATAAAGCCGTAAAAGGTAACGAGAGAATCAGAATCGATACTGAAGGATATAGAGAAAAAAGAGAAAAAACTCTTGTTGCACTTGCAAAGAGCATTGCCAATAAGGTTATTAAAACAAAAGGTAAATACGAGCTTGAACCAATGAAGGCTTATGAAAGAAAAATAATTCATGCTACATTGCAAAGCTATCCTATGCTTGTTACATACAGCGTGGGTGTTGAACCCGAAAGACGACTTATTGTTGCTTTTAAGCATGGAAAAAACAAAGATAACAAAGACAATAATAATTAATAGCATAGAAAGAGGCTTTTTTAAAACGTTATAATGAACCTTAAATTCGGTTGTTTGTACGATTTTTATAAGAGCCTCTTTTTTTGCGTAGAAAGTGAACGAATTAATATGAGAATACTTGCAGTAGGAGATGTAGTCGGAACTTGCGGAATCAACTATATTGAAAATAATCTTTCCGACATTATAAAAGAATGTGAAGCGGATTTTACCGTTGTAAACGGTGAAAATGCCTATAAAGGTAAAGGAATAGATAAAAAGTTAAGCGATATTATTTTTTCTTCCGGTGCCGATTGCATTACTTTGGGAAATCACGCTTTTTTCAACAGAAAAATAGAACAAGCCTTTTTGTCCTATCCAAACAGCATTGTCAGACCTATAAATATGGAGGACGAATATGGAGGTAGGGGATATACGGTAATAAACAAAAACAATGTGAAAATTGGAATAATTAATGCTTTGGGGACCATATATATGAAAAAATATGAATCCCCTTATCCTATGATTTTTGAAGTTGTGGATAAAATGAAAAATGACGGAGTGAATATTATTTTGATTGATTTTCATGCAGAAGCGACAAGTGAGAAAAAAGCACTTGCAGCATATCTTGACGGAAAAGTTTCGGTTGTTTTCGGAACTCATACTCATACTCCGACTGCCGATGAACAAATTTTCAACGGTGGTACGGCTTTTATTTCGGATATTGGTATGACGGGAGCCCAAGACGGAATTTTGGGCTTAAAAAAAGAAATTTCCATAGATAAGATTATATTTGGCAAAACAGTGAGATTTGAGTGGAGTGAAAACAATCCCAAGCTTCAAGGAATAATTATCGATGTTGATGAAATTACGGGAAAAGCCCTTGCAATAGAACGAATTGAATATTAATTAAAAAACGGAACCAAGCCTAAAAGCAAAGTTCCGTTTTTTTGTGTTTGATTCATTATTTTTTTACGATTACGCATTCGTAGGGTACGTAAGTTCCGTTGATTTCTTTTCTGTTTGAATTTGAAAGAACGATTTCACCGTCAAAGTCAAATTCAAGTGTCTGTCCATTTTCAAAATTACAAATTATGTAATATGTTTCGTTTTCGTCATAGCGCTTGTAAATATAACAGCCTTTTCTTCCGTCTGTAATATTTTCATATATACCGTGACGGATAGCGTTTGAATCTTTTCTTATTTTAAGCAATCTTTGATAAAACTTGAAAACAGATTTTTCTGAACTTCTGTCTTTTTCAACGTTTATTTCCTTGTATCTGTCATAGAAGCAAAGCCACGGATTTTCACTTCCGAAGCCTGCATCGGCATTTGCGTTCCACGGCATTGGGTGTCTTGCGTTGTCACGACTTCTGTAATTTAGATCTGCCATTATATCTTCGTGATTGCGAGTATTGATTGCTTCTTTGTAGTAATTTACGGATTCAATATCGTTAAATTCGTCGATGCTTTCGGCATTGAAATTTGCTGTTCCGATTTCCTGACCCTGATAAATAAAAGGAATACCCTTTTGCATAAATGTCATTGTTGCAAGCATTGTGGCAAATTCATATCTTTTTTCTTTGTCACTGCCATATTTAGAAACACATCTGGGTTGATCGTGATTTTCCAAAAACAGCGTGTATAAAAGCTCGTTACTTTGAGTCATATTTTGCCATTTTACAAAAATGTCTCTCATATCGTCCATGCAAAAATCAGCTTTGCTTAACTTTCCGGCATTTCCGACTGAAAGATGTTCGAAATTGAATACCGTTGAAAGCTCATTTCTGCTTCCGTCAACAAGACTTTTTACATTTTCTTCGTTTGCACTCCAGCATTCACCGACAGTGAAAATGTTTTTTGTTTTTTCACGATTGAAAAGCATATTTATGTATTCGTGGAGGTGAGGACCGTTGCTGATTTTGTTGTTTTCAAAATCCTTTGAAATTTGATCCAAAACGTCACATCTGAAGCCGTCAACACCCAAATCAACCCAAAAATCAACAACTTTTATCATTTCTTCTCTGACTTTCGGATTTTCCCAATTGAGGTCGGGCTGTCTTATCGCATAGGAATGGAGATAATACTGTCCCGCAACTTCATCATATTCCCAAGCAGAACCACCGAAACAAGATTTCCAATCGTTAAGCGGTTTATCTGCCCAATAGTAGTAGTCTCTGTAAGGGCTGTCCTTTGATTTTCTTGCTTCTTGAAACCATTTGTGCTCGGAAGATGTATGGTTGGCAACGAAATCCATTATAAGCTTAATATCTCGTTTATGCATTTCATTAATCATATTTTTCCAATCTTCCATTGTTCCGAATTCGTCCATAATATCGCAATAGTCGGATATGTCGTAACCGTTATCGTCATTGGGACTTTTGTAGCAAGGTGAGAGCCAAATTGCATTTACGCCCAATTCCTTTAAATAATCGAGTTTTTCGGTAATTCCGTTTAAATCACCGATTCCGTCTCCGTTAGAATCTTTAAAACTTCTGGGATATACCTGGTAAAAAGTCCAATCGTAAAATTCTTCTTGTCTTTTTGTAAGCATAATTTTAGTCTCCTTAATTTGTGTTTATTTTTCTTTTAAGTGTTTTATTATTTCCGAAAATGAAGCTTCCGCCAATGCTTTATAGCCATCGTCTGTGAGATGAACGCCGTCATGCAAATAAAATTTTTCGGAATTTTCGGAATTGTTTATAACTTTGTATAAATCCACAAAAGTAAAACCGTATTCTTCAGCTGTTTTCTTTGCAACTGCGTTTCTTTTTACAATATTGTCGTTTGATTCACGATTTTCTTTTAAATTATCCGTTTTTCTAAGTGGCGTGAAGCTTGCCAAAATGAATTTTTTATCGCTGTATTTTTCGGTTATATATTTGATTATTTTTTTATAATCCTTTTCGTAATCTGAAATTTCCAAATGATTACCGTGACCGCCGAGCAAAATATGAATTACTTCACATTTCGGTTGCTGTGCTATCGCATAGTCGATAATATCGAAAAAGAACGGATTATCAACTGATTTTGAAGTTGTAAGGCGGTCGGCAACGGTATTTTCATTCATAAGCATTTCATTTATGAAAGGTACGAACCCTCTTGTTATGGAGTCACCTATAAAAAGAACTCTTTTTATATTTTCGTTGTTTGCTTCCTGAAACCACAAATCGTCCCACTCTATTGTTTCAAGCTCGGTTGAATTTTTTTCTTCAAAAGTATCTTTGCAAAATGTACTCATATTTTTTCCTCTATTTTCTTACGATTGCACATTCATAAGGTGCATAAGTTCCGCTGATTTCTTTTCTGTTTGAATTTGAAAGAACGATTTCACCGTCAAAATCAAGTTCAATGCTCTGTTCATTTTCAAAATTACAAATTATGTAATAAGTTTCGTTTTCGTCATAACGTTTGTAAATATAGCAACCTTTTCTTCCGTTTGTAATGTCTTCGTAAATACCGTGACGAATAGCGTTTGAATCTTTTCTTATTTTAAGTAAGGCTTGATAAAACTTGAAAACAGATTTTTCGGAGCTTCTGTCTGTTTCAACGTTGATTTCTTTGTATCTGTCATAGAAAGGAGCCCAAGGATTTTCACTTCCGAAGCCTGCATCTGAATTTGCATTCCACGACATTGGGTGTCTTGCAGTATCACGGCTTGCATAATTCAAATCTGCCATTATTTGTTCGTTTGTTTGAGTTGAAATAAACTCATTGTAGTAATTTATAGCTTCAATATCTCTGAATTCTTCAATTTTTTTACCGTTGTAGTTTGCTGTTCCTATTTCTCCACCCTGATAAATGAAAGGAATACCTTTTTGCAAAAACATCATAGATGCAAGCATTGTAGCGTTTTCATATCTTTTTTCTCTGTCATTACCGTATCTTGTTGTACATCTAGGCAAATCATGATTTTCCCAGAAAAGGGGATAGAGAAGTTCATTTTTCTGCATAAGATTTTGCCATTTTACAAGTTCGTCTCTTATATCGTCCATTGTAAAATCAACTTTTGAATACTTTCCTGTTCTTCCGATTAAAACGTGATTGAAAATAAAGGAAGCAGAAAGCTCGCCTCTTTCACCGCCGGTTAAATCATTTATATTGGTTTCGTCAGCTGTCCAGCATTCGCCAACAGTGAAAATATCTTTTACTTTTTCACGTCCGAAAACTTCATTTACATATTTGTGGAAATTTGGACCGCTTGAATTTGTATTGTTTTCAAAATCCTTTGAAATACAATCCAAAGCGTCACATCTGAATCCGTCAACGCCCAAATCAACCCAAAAATCAACCATTTTTATGATTTCTTCTCTTACCTTCGGATTTTCCCAGTTAAGGTCGGCTTGAGTTTTTGCAAAGGTATGGAGATAATATTGTCCCGCAACCTCGTCATATTCCCAAACACCACCGCCGAAGCATGATTGCCAGTCGTTAAGAGGTTCATCTGCCCAATAGTAAAAATCCCTGTAAGGATTGTCTTTTGATTTTCTTGCTTCTTGGAACCATTTGTGTTCGGTAGATGTGTGATTGGCAACAAAATCCATTACCAATTTAATGCCACGCTTATGCATTTCATTAATCATATTTTTCCAATCGGCCATTGTTCCGAAATCGTCCATAATATCGTTGTAGTCCGATATATCGTAGCCGTTGTCGTCGTTGGGGCTTTTATAGCAAGGTGAAAGCCAAACTGCGTTTATTCCCAATTCCTTTAAATAGTCAAGCTTTTGTGTGATGCCGTTTAAGTCACCGATTCCGTCACCATTGGAATCCATAAAGCTTCTGGGATATATTTGGTAAAATGTCCAATCGTAAAATTCTTCTTGTCTTTTTGTAAGCATAATTTTTTCTCCTAATATGTTCAATTTTATTATATACTTATACTATAACAA
>CAYPIJ010000049.1:0-12427 GCA_964410755.1 uncultured Oscillospiraceae bacterium
GAAATAAAAATGGTGAAAAACGGAAAACTTTTTGGAAAAATCAATCTTTTTGATTTTTTGGTTGTAATTTTACTTATTGTACTTATATTTGGAGTGGTTGCAAAATTTTCAACTTCCAAAACAGACAAAGCACAAGCTGTAAATGCAACATATCAAATTGAGGTAAAAAGCGTTAAGCAAGAAACAATTGATGCTTTTGAAGTGGGAAATACGGTTTCGGAAAAAGGTAGCGGTTCAATAATCGGAAAAATTACAAAAATTGATTATGACGATGCTTATGACCTTATGGAAACACCTGACGGTAAAATTATAAATGCCCCCATAGAAAACAGATATCACCTGACACTTACTATTGAAGCTTTGGGCGCATCGAAAGATGTAAACGGTGTGGTAACTATGGAAAAATATAAAATTTTGGGTGGAAAAGATATTACTTTTGAAACTCAAAAAGCACGTTGTCAAGGAACGATAAAAAACGTTGAAGTTTCCGAAAATTGAGAAAGGAACGGTAAAAATGAATGTTTTTTTAAAAAGAAGCTTTATTTTCACAATAATTTCAGTTATGCTTATGTCTTTTTGTGTAAATGCCGAGGACTATGTAAAAATCGGTTTAAAATACGGTTCAACAGCCGTTAATTCTTGCGTTGTAAGTTCGGGAACATCACTTACGATTTGTTCAAACGGAGAATATATTTCTCAAAATACATTGGTAAGCGTAACATTGACAGTTGAAAACGGACTTATAAGCATATATTCTGCGGATAATACGTTGATTTATACAACGCTTACACCGGAGCAATCTGTGGAAATTGTTTCCTATGACGGAATTGTGGCTTTAAATCAAAAAAAATACCGCGGAACTATGATTTTCACCCTTTACAACGGCAATTCCATTCAAGTTGTAAATTTTTTGGAAGTTGAAGATTATTTAAAAAGCGTTGTTCCGTCGGAAATGCCCGGTAGTTGGAATATTGAGGCTTTAAAAGCTCAGGCGATTTGTGCAAGAAATTATACATACTTAAACAAAAACAGATATTCAAAATATGGTTTTGATATGGATAACACAACTGCTTGTCAAGCTTATAACGGTGTTGAAAGTGAATATCCCAATTCCACAAATGCCGTTACGGAAACAAAAGGACAGATACTTTTGTACAATAATGCACCTGCGGAGCTTTTCTATTCTTCCTCTTCGGGAGGCTATACCGAAGACGTAAAAAATGTTTGGGGTAGCACCAATTACCCATATTTAATAAGTGTTGAAGACCCTTACGACAACAATTATACATGGGAAGTTACCTTTACAAAGGAAGAAATTAAAACCAGAGTTGAAAAATATGGGAAAGCAATTGGTGACATTACAAACGTTGAAATAACGGAAAAAACACCTGCAGGAAGAGCAAAAGAAGTTGTGATAACCGGTACTGAGGGAACATATACATTAAAGTTGGAATCCACAAGAAACTTTTTCAATTTAAAAAGTGCTATGTATGAGATTATTCCCTCAAGTACAACTGCACCGCAACCTGTAAAACAACCGAATTACATTTCCGTTCTTACCTCAAAAGGTACGGAAACAAGAGAATTTTCGGGAAAAATCATTACAGCAACGGGAACAAAAGAAATTTTGCCTGTTGAAACAACGCCTACAGTTGTTTCGGGTGCCGATTCCTACACTTTTTCGGGAAAAGGCTACGGTCACGGTATTGGAATGAGCCAATACGGTGCAAAAGGCTTTGCCGATAACGGTTATAACTATCAACAAATTTTATCTCACTATTTCTCGGGAACAACTTTGGGATATGCACAATAGAAAGGATTATTTAGAAAATGAGAACAGAAGATTTTGACTACGAGCTTCCTATGGAGCTTATTGCACAAACTCCACTTAAAGAGAGAACTGCTTCAAGAATGATGGTTTTGGATAAACAAAGCGGAGAATATGAGGACAAGCATTTTTACGACCTTACAGATTACTTAAAAGAGGGCGATGTCCTTGTTTTTAACGATACAAAAGTTATTCCCGCACGTCTTTTCGGAACAAAAGAGGGTGGAAGTGCAACCATTGAAGTTTTGCTTTTGAAAAGGCACGCCATAGACACTTGGGAAGTTCTTATGAAACCTGCCAAAAGAATAAAAATTGGTGGAAAGGTTATTTTCGGAAACGGTGAACTTACAGGTGAAGTAACGGAAGAATTACCCGACGGTGAGCGAATGATGAAATTTTATTTTGACGGAGTTTTTGAAGAAATTCTCGACCGCCTGGGAAATATGCCCTTGCCACCTTACATTAAGGAAAAACTTGAAGATAAAAACAGATATCAAACCGTTTATGCAAAATATGACGGTTCGGCCGCCGCTCCTACTGCAGGACTTCATTTTACAAATGAATATATTGAAAAAATAAAAGAAAAAGGCGTAATTACCGCTTATGTCACTTTACACGTGGGCTTGGGAACGTTCAGGCCCGTAAAAGAAGGGGACATAAAGGACCATATTATGCACAACGAACATTACATTGTCCCGAAAGAAACGGCTGAAATAATAAATAAGGCAAAGGAAGAGGGAAGACGTGTTATTTGTGTCGGAACAACATCTTTGCGTACCGTTGAAGCGGTTTCCACCGAAAATAACGGTAAAATGGTTTCAGGTCAAGGTGATACGGAAATTTTTATTTATCCGGGCTATAAATTCAAAATCGCTGATGCCCTTGTAACAAACTTCCACTTGCCGAAATCCACTCTTTTAATGCTTGTTTCGGCTTTGAGCGATAAAGAAAAAATTTTGGATGCATATAATCACGCAATAGACGAAAAATATCGTTTTTTCTCCTTTGGAGATTGTATGTTCATAAAATAAAAAGGATTTTTCACAAAAAATATTCAACCATAACCACCGATAAGATGGTTATGGTTGTTTGGCTTTTATTAAAGTTTTTCAAAGTCGCTTGCACCATGTTTGCAAATTGGGCAAATGAAATCTTCCGGAAGCTCGTCCCCCTCATAAATATAATTGCAGATTTTACAAATATAGCCTTTTTTTGTGCTTTCCTGTTTTTTTGGCTTGATGTTATTTTGGTAATATTCGTAAGTTACGGGAATGTCATTGTTTAAAACTTTAGCTTCAGTAACATCGGCAATAAACATTGTGTGTGTTCCCAAATCAACCGTATTTATAACTTGTCCGCTTATAAAAGCGTTGGAACAAGTAGAAAGATAAAAAAGTCCGTTTGCACTTCTTGTAAGGCTTGGTGTATCGATGATTTTTTCTGCGTTTTTGCCACTTTGAAATCCGTAATGCGTAAAAATTTCAAAGGGCGCATTTTGGGTAAGAGGACACACGTTGAAAATTTTTGTTTTCATAATCATATCGTGTGTTAAATTTTGTTTGTTTACTGTTACGGAAATTCTGTTTGGTGTTGAAGTGACTTGCAATGCTGTATTTATAATACAACCATTGTCTTTGTCGTCTTTTGCACTTAACAAATAAAGTCCGTAAGAAAGTTTAAAAAGGGCATTGTTTTCTATTTTTTCGTTCATTTTTTAAAATTCCTTTCAATAAATTTTATACTTATATTTTACTACATTTATTAGTATATGTCAATAAAAAATAATATTTTGCAAAAAAATCGTAAAAATATTGATTTTTTCTAAAAAAAGTAGTATAATGGAATAAACAACATTTTTTAAGGAGTGAAAAAATGATGGTATTTTTAAAATCCATACTTTTGGGCTTTATCGGAGGTGCCTCTCAAATACTTCCGCTTAACAAAAATATTATATTTGAATTTTTGAAAGAAACAAATAAAACTTATATGGGAAATCCCCAATTCGGAATTGACAATTCAACGCTTTTTTTCATAAATATCGGAATATTGGCAGCGTTGTTTATTTTATTTTTCGATAAAATAAAATCAGCTTTTTCAAATATAAAAAATATTGACTTTAAAAAAGCTGTAAAAACAAACACTTTGGAATTTGACGAAAGCGAAAAACAAAATTATTTGCTTGTTTTTCTTATTTTAGGTTCGCTTATTTCGGCTGTAACATCGTTTTTTGTGGATTTGTCGGGTCACGGACTTATGCCTATTCTTTTGTGTGAAATTCTTTGTGTGTTTTTATGCATAATTGCAGATAAGCAAGATAAACGCAATCGTAACGGCCTATATGGTTTGATTTTACTTTTTGCACTTGTTTTTTGCGGATTTTCAATAGGAATTTCCGTTGTTGCAATAGCAATATTTACAGCGAGATTGTGGGATTTTGAAAAGAAAAATATTTTTTCTTTTACCTTAAATGCAATTTTGATTTCAACATTTTTTGAAACAATTGTGTATTTGGTAAATTCCGTGATTTTAGGATTTCATTTTGCTTGGTATTTTTACGTTTTGTGTGCTCTGTTTTCATTGGTGGGTGCATTAACGTCAATAAAAAGCTTAAAGAAAGCCATATCCAAACGAAATATTAAAATATGCGGATATTTTCACGTTGTATTTGCGTTTATCGTAATTTTCATTCTTATGTCGGTTTAATAAAGGAGAAGTAAAAAAATGGCAAAAAAAAGAGTAACAAAATCAGCTGTAAAACCACAGACTATAAAAACAAAAAAGAAAACTGACAGTCCTGCGCTTTTTGTTTTGAAAACTGTTATATTTGGCGTTATAGATATATTTTTAATTTTAAGTATGTATGATGTTGCTGGAACTGTCGGAGTGGGTATAAAGGCAATTTTAACTTCATTTTTCGGAAGCGGTGCCTATATAATTCCATTTTTGTTTATATATTATATGTATACTTATTTTTTGAAATTCAAAGGGGACAGTACAAGACTTAAAAATATTTCCGCAACTGTTTTTATGTTGTTTTATTCCGCTGCTGTTCACATTACAGGCGGTTTTCATGTTGAAAAATTGGGTCTTGAAAATTTAAAAGCAATTATGGAAGGTGGAAGAAGCTTTTTAAACGGCGGTGTTTTCGGAACATATATTGCAGAAGCTTTCAGAGTGCTTACGGGAAATATTATGGCTAATATTCTTGTTATACTCATAACGGTTTTGGCTGTTTGTTTTATGTTTTTAAACGGTGTTGTTTTCCTTATTGAAAAAATTGCGGAAGTTATAAAAAGCGCAAAAAAGGAAAAAAGTTCAAAAATATTCAGAGTTCCGGGTGTTAAGGTTGACAGAGAAAAATCGTCTGCCATAGAAATCGAAAAGAAAAAGGATGATATTGAATTGCCCGACATTTTCACAAAAGATACTGAAAAAGGCGATGTAATAATTGAAAAAACAGCACGACCTAATGAACCTGTTATAAAGCCTATAAACGGAAATGAAGAAGAACCTCAAAAAGAGGAACGTGTGAAAGAAAAAAAATTGACAAAAAAAGAAATCAACGAGGTTTCCAAAGAACTTGAAGAAGCAAAAAATACGGAAGAAGCTGAATATCAATATCCGAAGTTTGAGTTTTTGAATAAATCGGATAAAAGAGCATCGGGAATGACAAAGGAAGAACTTAACGAAAACGCAAAACGTCTCGTTTCCACGTTGCATGAATTTAACGTTGAAGCTGAGGTTGTAAGCATTCAAGAGGGACCTGCCGTAACAAGATATGAAATTCGTCCGGAGGTTGGCGTTAAAATATCGAAAATATTGGGGCTTAGTGAAGATATTGCTTTAAGAATGGCTGCAAAAGGTATTCGTATTGCACCCATTCCGGGAAAAACAGTTATCGGTGTGGAAATTGCAAATAAAAATGTTATTCCCGTGTCTATAAGAGATGTTATTTCATCAAACGAATTTATAAATCGTACATCTTCCACATCATTTGCTTTGGGAAAGGACATTGCCGGTACTACCATTGTGGGTGATATTGCAAAAATGCCACATTGTCTTATTGCCGGTGCTACAGGTAGCGGTAAGAGTGTTTGTATAAATACGCTTATAACTTCCATTCTTTATAAGGCATCACCGGAAGAAGTAAAAATGATAATGATTGACCCGAAAGTTGTTGAGCTTTCTGTTTATAACGGTATTCCTCATCTTCTTATCCCGGTTGTGACAGACCCGAGAAAAGCTGCCGGTGCACTTAATTGGGCTGTTATGGAAATGCTTAATCGTTATAACTTGTTTGCAAAGGCAAATGTAAGAGATTTGGAAAGCTACAACGAGTTTCTTGTTGAAAGCGGAGAGAAAAAGCTTCCTAAAATTGTTGTTATTGTGGACGAGCTTGCCGACCTTATGATGGCATCTCCAAAAGAAGTAGAGGGCTATATTTGCCGTTTGGCACAGCTTGCGAGAGCGGCAGGTATTCACCTTGTAATTGCAACTCAGAGACCCTCCGTTGACGTTATTACCGGTCTTATTAAAGCCAACATTCCGTCACGTATTGCTTTTGCCGTTTCTTCCAGCGTGGATTCAAGAACAATTCTTGATATGTCGGGAGCTGAAAAACTTTTGGGAAAAGGTGATATGCTTTATGCACCTGTTGATGAGTCCAAGCCTATTCGTGTTCAGGGTGCCTTCATTACAGATAAAGAAGTTGAAAAAATTGTTACTTTTTTGAAAAATCAGGCTACACCCGATTATGACGACAGCGTTTTGGAACATATTGAAAGTACAAGTGCAAAGGATCCCGGTGATGGTGTTTCTGTGGGTGAACCGGGTGATGATGCCGATGTTATGCTCGGTCAGTGCATTGAATTTGTTGTCGATTTGGGAGAAGCATCTGTTTCCAAGCTCCAAAGACGCTTTAAATTGGGATATTCAAGAGCTGCCAGAATAGTGGACCAAATGGAAGAAAGGGGCATTGTAGGACCCAGTGAGGGCAGTAAGCCTCGTCAAGTTCTTATTGACAAGGACCAGTATCTCGAACTTATGAATACACACCCCGAATGGACTTCAAAATAAAAGAAAAAGGCAAAGGAGTAAGTTATTAATGAAAAAAAGATTTGCTGTATTTCTTTTGTTGCTTGCTGTTTTTATGTTGCCATCATGCAGCAGTAATGAAAAATCGATAACGGGAATAAAAGAAATTAAAATCGAAGATATGGCTGAAAAGACCTTTGGCTGGGGCAGTGTTACGGACGAGTTGCGTGCAAAAGTGAAGCACAAGGGTGAATTTGATAAAAACGATATTGTAGTTGTTATCGATGATGAAGATATTTTGAATATAAATTTTCAAATCGGAAAAAAACATTTCTTTTCAACTTACATAGATTTTGAGGTTGAGGGATTGAAAGAGGGAACAACAAGTTTTTTCTTTAAAACAGCGGACGATGTTGTAAAATCGGAAACGATTGAAATAACCGTTGAGAAAAATGTTGAGAGCATTGAATTTGAAAAAAATGAGGATTTGATTTTGTATAAAGGTGAAGTCAGACATGATAATTATTTTAAAATTAATGCTTCACAGGAAATCACAATTCCGAAAAATGTTGTTGAATGCGTAAGCGAGGACAAAAATATTGTTACCGTGGATTACGACGAATCTTATTCACCCTTTTGCTTTAAAATAAATTGTTTCAGAATTGGAGAAACTTATATATACTTGCAAACAAAGGACAAAACAATTCAATCTCAAAAAATTAAAGTTACGGTAAGAGAACCGACAGCGGACGATGTTTTTGATAAAAGCAGAGCGGTTTATGTAACACCCCACGGAACGAAGTATCATTATGATAAGGCGTGTGCCGGAAAAAACGGAATAGAAACAACGGAAAATGAGGCAATAATAAATTATGAACCCTGCAAACGTTGTGCAAGATAAAAAAAAGGCTGTAAAAAAGTGAGTTAAAACATTTTTTACAGCTTATTTATATTTGATTTTACGAAAAGAATGCAAAAAGCTCGTAAATGGGCAAATAAGGATCGGATAAAAGTCCGTTTTTCAGCTTGTAGTCACTTTCCGCACAAAAGTTTATGATTTTGGGCAAATTTTCTGTTTTTATACTTCTTAATTGCCTTTGATATTTTTTAATAACAAAGCTTTGAGTACGAGGACCGAGAATTTTTGCTGTTTCAGCATCACTGATATTGTTTTTTTGTGCAAGTGATGTTACGTATAATCCCAAAATGTGCCTTGAAATAAGTGAAAATAAGGCTTGTGGGGGATTTTTTGACGGTGTTAATTTCAGCTTATTAAGTAAATCGTAAGCTTTTTCAAATTCTTTCGTAAGGATAAATTCCGAAAGATTGTAAACAACCGTTTCCATTGATTGAACCAAAAAATTGTCTATTGCCTGTTTTGTAACCTCTGTTTGGTCATAGAGATATGCACTTATTTCTTCTATGGTGTTAATTATCGTATGCATCTTTCTTTCGCTGTTTCCAACAAAATATTCCGCAAGAGCAGGGGAAATAACCTTTCCTCTTTTTTTAAACTCTCTTATGCAAAACGAACGCATATCGCTGTCAGACGGATATTCACATTTTACACAGCAAGCATCGGATTGCAATTTTTTTGAAAGCTTTGTTTTTGCATCATTTGCTTCTTCTCTTATTATAAGTATGCAAAAATCGGGAATATTATCAAGCATTCCCGTTAGTTTATCTCTGAATTTTGCATCGCTTTTAAAAACGTTAAGCTCGTTTAAATAAACGACTTTATATTCTCCCATAATGGGAGGGTGTTCAACAGAATCCGACAATTCTTCAATTGTTACCGAATTTTTATATTCCGACAAATTGAACGCTTCCATACCTTCTGAAACGGTGGACTTTATGATTTTTGAAATGTAAAAATCTTTCAAATAACTTTCGTCACCAAAGAAAAAGTATATGTTGTCGAATTCTTGTGAAGATATTTTTTTGTTAAGTTGAGCTATTTCCATTTTTTAGCTCCTTTATATTATTTAAACCAATCTTTCAATTTGTTGAAAAAGGTTTTTCTTGTGGTGTGATTTTGCCCGTCACATGCTTCATCAAATGCTTTGAGCAAGTCTTTTTGTTTTTGATTTAAGCGTTTTGGAACTTCGATGTTGATTATAACATACTGATTTCCTCTTCCGCTTCCTCTTAAATAGGGAATACCTTTTCCTTTAAGCATAAACTTTGTGCCGTATTGTGTACCTTCCGGTATAGACATTTCAATTTTGCCGTCAACTGTGGGAACAATAACCTTTGCACCCAAAGCGGCTTCAGTATATGTTATTGGCAATTCAACATATAAATCGTATCCGCTTCTTCTGAAAACTTTATCTTCGGCAACATTGATTTCAAGATATAAATCTCCCATAGGTCCGTTATTTTTACCCGGTTCTCCTTCACCTCTTAAAGTGATTGATTGACCGTTGTCGATACCTGCCGGAATGTTGATTTTGATTTTCTTTGTTTTTCTTTCAAAACCGGAGCCACCACATTTGTTGCAGGGGTCTTTAATTATTTGACCCAAACCGTTACAAGTTGGGCAAGTTCCTGTTGTTTGAACATTTCCTATAGGTGTTCTTTGAACTTTTCTTACAGTACCGGAACCGTGACAGGTTTGGCAAGTTTCGGGGCTTGTGCCTGCTTTTGCACCGCTTCCGTTACATGATGTGCATTTGTCGTTTTTAGTGATTGAAATTTCTTTTTCAACACCGAAAACACTTTCTTTAAATGAAATTTTAACCGATTTTTGAATGTCTCTTCCTCTTTGAGGTCCGTTTCTTCTTGCGCTTCCGCTGCTGAAACCGCCTCCTCCGAAGCCACCGCCGAAAAAGGAGTCGAAAATATCTCCGAAATCTCCGAATCCGCCAAAACCACCAAATCCGCTTCCGCCACCTGCACCTTGTTCAAATGCAGCATGCCCGAATTGGTCGTATTGCTGTCTTTTTTGAGGGTCGGACAAAACTTCATAAGCTTCGTTTGCCTCTTTAAATTTTGCTTCCGCTTCTTTATCGCCCGGGTGTAAATCGGGGTGATATTGCTTTGCTACCTTACGATATGCCTTTTTGAGTTCGTCCTCGCTTGCGCCTTTGGAAACACCCAGCACTTCATAATAATCTCTTTTTTCTGCCATAATTATCTTTACCTTTCATTAGGGGAAACGCATCGTTCCCCCTAATAATTTTAATAGTTTTTAATTATTTGTTGTCGTCATCAACAACAGTGTAGTCTGCTTCGTAAGCATCGTCAGCACCCGGATTTGACTGTTGAGCACCTGCACCACCGCCCATATCCTGTGGGTTTGCACCTTGAGGATTTGCCTGTGCGTAAATTTTCTGTGCAACAGAACTGAATTTCTGTGTAAGAGCATCAGACTGAGCTTTAATAGCGTCTGTGTCTGTTCCTTTAAGTGCTTCTTTAAGTTTATCAACTTCTGCTTGAACACCGTTTATTTCATCTTCTGAAAGTTTGTCTTTAACTTCTGAAAGTGTTTTTTCTGTCTGATATACAAGGCTATCTGCCTGATTTCTTACTTCAATGCCTTCTTTTTTCTTTTTGTCTTCGTTTGCAAACTGTTCAGCTTCTTTTACGGCTTTGTCAATGTCAGCTTCGCTAAGGTTTGTTGATGCTGTAATTGTGATTTTCTGTTCAGCACCTGTTCCCAAATCTTTTGCACTTACGTGAACGATACCGTTTGCATCGATGTCGAATGTAACTTCAATTTGAGGTACCCTCTTGGAGCCGGAGCGATACCTGAAAGCTGGAAGTTACCGAGAGTTTTGTTGTCTGCGGCCATTTCTCTTTCACCTTGTAAAATGTGAATGTCAACAGCTGTCTGATTGTCTGCCGCTGTGGAGAATACCTGGCTTTTTTTTGTAGGAATTGTTGTGTTTCTTTCAATAAGCTTTGTGCAAACTCCGCCCAATGTTTCAATACCCAATGAAAGAGGAGTAACATCGAGAAGAAGAACGTCTTTAACGTCACCTGCAAGTACACCAGCCTGAATAGCAGCACCTACAGCTACGCATTCGTCCGGATTGATACCTTTGAAAGGTTCTTTACCTGTGAAGTTCTTAACAGCTTCCTGAACAGCAGGGATTCTTGAAGAACCACCAACAAGAAGAACTTTTGCAATGTCTGATGGCTGTAAGCCCGCATCGGAAAGTGCCTGTTTTGTTGGAATCATTGTTTTTTCAACAAGGTCTGCTGTAAGCTGGTCGAATTTTGCTCTTGTAAGTGTCATATCAAGATGTTTAGGGCCTGTTTCGTCAGCTGTGATAAACGGAAGATTGATGTTGGCTGTTGTAACACCGGAAAGCTCGATTTTTGCTTTTTCGGCAGCTTCTTTAAGTCTCTGAAGAGCCATTTTATCTTTTCTTAAGTCAATTCCGTTTTCTTTTTGGAATTCGTCTGCAAGATAGTTCATAATTCTTTCGTCGAAGTCGTCACCGCCCAAGTGGTTGTTACCGTTTGTAGCCAAAACTTCAAATACACCGTCACCGATTTCAAGGATAGATACGTCGAAAGTACCGCCACCGAGGTCGTAAACCATAATTTTGTGTTCGCTGTCCTTATCAAGACCGTAAGCCAAAGACGCTGCTGTAGGTTCGTTTATGATACGAAGAACTTCCAAACCTGCGATTTTACCTGCATCTTTTGTTGCTTGACGCTGTGCATCGGAAAAGTAAGCGGGAACTGTGATAACAGCCTGTGTTACAGGTTCTCCCAAATAGCTTTCTGCATCTGCTTTCAATTTCTGAAGTGTCATAGCAGAAATTTCTTGTGGTGTATAATTTTTATCGTCTATAGATACTTTTTTGTCTGTACCCATATCTCTCTTAATCGACATAATTGTTCTGTCGGGGTTTGTGATTGCCTGTCTTTTTGCAACCTGACCAACAAGTCTTTCACCTGTTTTTGTGAAAGCTACAACGGAAGGAGTTGTTCTTGCACCTTCTGCATTTGCGATAACTACGGGTTCGCCACCCTCTAAAACTGCAACACATGAATTTGTTGTACCTAAATCAATACCAATAATTTTACTCATAATATATTTGCCTTCTTTCTTTAATTTTCAAAAATTTTAAATTGTTGTTATTTTTGCTTATTGCTAAGCTTTTACTTTTACCATTGAATGGCGAAGCACTCTTTCTTTGTGCATATATCCTTTTTGGAATTCTTCCAAAACAGTTCCGCTTTCGCCCTCTCCGTCCTCGCTGTTCATAACTGCGTTATGGAAATTGGGGTCGAATGGTTTTGAAACGGCTTCAATTGGTGTTACTTCCAATTTTTCAAGGGTTTCATAAAATTTTTTCACAACGAGCTCAATGCCTTTGCGATAATCTTCAACGTTACCTGTTTCATTTTTCATTGAAATTTCAAGTGTATCCAAAATGGGAAGAATTTTTGTTACTGTGTCTCCCAAAGAACGGTTGTAAGTTTCGTCCTTTTCTTTTTGAGTACGTCTTTTGTAATTGTCGAATTCCGCCAAAAGTCTTAAATATTTATCGTTAAGAGCGGAAACTTCATCTTTTAATTTTGTTGCTTCGTCAACTTCTTCTTTTATTT
>CAYPIJ010000050.1:0-11971 GCA_964410755.1 uncultured Oscillospiraceae bacterium
GTTATAAATAAATTGTTTTTTTCAAAAAATTAAAAAAGGAGAGAAATCTATGAAAAAAATCATTTCAATTACACTTATGCTTTCATTGTTTTTATCTATGGCTTCAATTTGCGTAAGTGCGGCAGAAACAAAAGAATTTTACGTTTCCGTAAGCGGTAGCGATTCAAACGACGGTTCATCGGGCTGTCCTTTCGCAACTGTTCAAAAAGCTCAAGAAGCTATCAAAGCGCTTCCATCATATCCTGCAGGTGGTGTGGTTGTTAATATTTCTGGAGGTACATACAACATTGCATCTTCTTGGAAAATTGACACAAACGGAAAAGATGGAGCACCAATTGTTTACCGCGCCAAAAATAATGAAAAAGTTATTTTCACAGGTAACGCACAGCTTGATTCTTCCAAATGGACAGCTGTAACAGACGAAGATGCAAAGAAAAAATTCCCGATTCTTCACTTAACAATGTTAAACAGATGGATATTTCCGGCTATGATTTGGGAACAAGAAAAACTCTTGCAAACCTTTCAGCCCCCCTTTGATTCCGAAGGGATTTGGGCTGAATTTATATTTGACGGCTACAAACAGCAAATGGCAAAATATCCAAACGACGGTTCTTACATTTATACATCAACAGGTGCATTGGGTGAAGTAACTTTTGAGGATTCAATCAACTCAAAAATAACAAATGAAACAAATTTAAGAATTAGGTACTGGCCCAATGATTATTGGTCATACAATTTGCCAATAAAAACATTTGACGGTATGAAATCAACATTTGAAAAAGCTGAAATGGTAGATTTTGACGGTAATTCCGTTACTAATGTAACTGCAGCATCTTCAAAAAGAATGTATCTTATGAATTCAGCAGCTTTCCTTGATAAAGAAGGCGAATATTTCATAGATTACACCAAAAAGCTTTTATTCTTCTACACAACAAAAGATGTAACAAAGTTTAACGCAAGCTTAACTCAGATAAAAGGCAATCTTGTTGAAATGGAAAATGCTCAAAACATAACTTTTAAAGGCATTACATTTGACGGTGGAAGACGTCACGGCTTTAACGGTGACAATGTAAAAAATATAATTTTCGATAATTGTGTTATTAAAAACTTTGGTGCTCACGGTATCAGCTTTAAAGGTTTGAGCTACGGAGTTAAAATTTACAATTCAGAAATTGCATATATCGGTTCAAGAGGTATTAACTTAAAAGCAGGTAACGTATCAACGCTTACACCGAGTGAAGTTGAAATTATAAACAATGAAATTCACCACATGGGAACAAACTACAACTTCCAGCCTGCAGGTGTATACTTTAATTTAGGTTCGGAAGGTAGCTTCGGTGGACGAATTGCAAACAACTTCTTCCATGATATGCCTTCACAGGCTATGAACATGGCAAACGATTTGGTTATTGAATATAACGAGTTTACAAATTGCAGTTACGAAGCATCTGACTATGGTGTTATTTATTCCGGTGGTGGACCTATGGTTCATGGTTGTGTAGCACAATATAACTATTTTCACGACAATTTAAGCAGAATTGGTAACGATAACGGTTACGGTATGAATGCATTCTATATTGACGGTGGTAACGGTGTTACATTCAAACACAACGTTGTTGTAAATCAACACAGAAATATGTTCTATATTTCTTCCGGTTCGTTTAATGTGTGTTCTGAAAACATTTTTGTTTGAGATCCAAATTCAGACTCTTATGAAAATTGGCCGACATCAACACAGTCAGTTCGTATAGCTGCTTATGACTTAACATATACAGACGAAGCTTCCTATCTTGGAAGATTTACTCCGACAAAACCGTGGGTATCTTCTTCCAATAAAGCTTTGATGGAACATTATCCCGAACTTTACGAATTTTTGACAAGAGAGGGGGGCAAGTGTTCCAAATAACGTTGTTAGTAATAATGTGATGTACAACTGCGGTGCTATGGCAATCGGTGAAGAATGCTTGAAATCCGATAAATCAGATTTTTCAGGTAACTGGGAAACAACAAAAGACCCCGGTTTTGTAAATGCAAAAGGTGGTAACTATCAGCTTAAAGATGATGTGGAAGCATATTCGAAAATTCCTAATTTCGGAAAAATCGATATGTCAAAAATCGTTTTTTTGAAATCCGATTATGTGTATGAAGGTTCAAACAATACTTCAACAACACCATCAGCACCTTCAAGTGATAATTCAAAAATTTCAAACGCAGTAGTATTGCAAATAAACTCACCTAAAGCAATTGCAAACGGTAAAGTTACATTTATTGATTCAAATAATATGGAAATTGCTCCACTTATTGTTGATTCAAGAACACTTGTACCTGCAAGATTTATTTCCGAATCATTTGGCGGAAAAGTAGGTTGGAATGAAAGCACAAGACAGGTTGCTGTCGTTGCAAACGGAAAAACCGTTATAATGCAAATTGATAATCCTAAATATACAATTGACGGTGTTGAATACACAATGGACGTACCACTGCAAATAGTAGGCGGAAGAACCTTAATTCCTCTCCGTGCAATGTGCGAAGCACTTGGAAAACAGGTATTCTGGGATGCAAAAGGTCTTATCATAATTTCAGATATTGAAAATATTCTTAATTCAGATACAGATGCATCTTATATTGACGAGCTTATTGCAAGAACAAAATAATTTAACAAAAGTATTGGTTAAAAAACGACTATTTGAAAGAGTAGTCGTTTTTTTCAACAAAAAAGCCCGAAAAACGGGCTTTTTAATATCAATTATGAATTATTATTTTATCCGCCGATTTGGCCATTTAAACCGTATGAATTTACCACAGATAAAAGCGTCTGCATCTTATCTTCACTCGGTGGGGCGATATGGCTCATTGTGTATTCTCTGCCGAGAGCCTTGTATTTGTCCGAGCCGTAAGGGTGGTAGGGGAGTAGGTGTAACTGTTCAACAGTTCCCAAGCTTTTTGCAAATTGTGCGATTTCAGCAATTTCCGTTTCTGTATCGTTAAAAGTAGGAATAACAGGTACACGAATTATAAGCTCCTTTGCTTTTTTTGCAATTTTTTTTGCGTTTTCAAGCACTCTTTCATTTGTCTTTCCTATAAATTCTTTGTGTTTTTCGGGATTTATATGTTTTATATCCATTAAGTACAAATCCAAATATTCAAGATACCTTTCAATTGTTTCAAATGGTGCAAAGCCTGTTGATTCCATTGCGGTGTGTATTCCCAAGTCGTTACAAGCTTGCAAAATTCCCACTGCAAAATCAGGCTGTAAAAGTGATTCTCCCCCCGAAAGGGTAACGCCACCGCCTGAACGGATATAGTATGGTAAATCTTTTATTATTTCGTCCATAACTTCACCGACAGTAACATCTTTTCCCACAATTTTGTTTTTTCCGTTTATATTCATATTTTCAATATCAAAATTTTGAGATTCGGGGTTACAGCACCAACGACATCTGAAAGCACACCCCTTTAAGAATACAATTGTTCTTATTCCCGGTCCGTCATGAACGGAAAATTTTTGTATATTGAAAATTCTTCCTTTTATGTTATTGTAATCTTCCATATTTCTATAAATTACCTTTCACTTTTTTAATTAAAAAGTTGTTTGCTCTGTTCTTCTTATAATATCGTCTTGCAAGGATTTTGAAAGCGTTGTGAAAAGTGCACTGTAGCCTGCAACACGAACAACAAGACTTTTGTATTTTTCGGGGTGAGCCTGTGCATCTCTCAATGTTTCTCTTGAAACAACGTTAAACTGCATGTGACTTCCTTTTTGATCAAAATACGCTCTTATAAGTGCAACGAAATTATCAAGACCGGATTTTCCTTTAAGTGCCGATGGGTGGAATTTCATATTGAAAAGCGTTCCGTTTGAAGCTATGTAGTGATCCAATCTCGAAACGGAGTTTGCTGATGCTGTAGGACCGTTTATGTCACGTCCCGCACATGGCGAAACACCGTCGGCAACAGGCGTATGTGCAAGTCTTCCGTCGGGAGTTGCTCCTGTTTGTGCACCCAAAGGAACGTTTGCGGAAACAGGGTATAAGCCTGCTTGATATTGTCCGCCTCTCGGATTTTTGTATTTTTCCAAAGGCTTTGTATATGTGTATGCAACTTCTCTTGCAAGTGCGTCAACATCGTCAACATCGTTTCCGAATTTTGGAAGCTCGTCAATCATATTAAGCAAATTTTCATATTTTGAATGGCTGTTTTGTGCAACAACCTGTCTGTAAGCTTTTTCAATGTCTTCGTCTGTAACATTGGATTTTTGGCTTATAAGCTGTTTAATAATAGCCTTTGTTATTGTTTCTTTTTCTTCGTTATTTTCAGTTATACCGTAATTATCTCTTAAAGCTTCTCTGTATTCTGTCAAAGTGATTTTCTTTTCGTCGAATACAAGCTTTTTAATTGCATAAAGACCGTCAGCCATATTTGCAATACCAAAGCCTTGTGGACCTGTAAAGTTATAAACGGCACCGCCTTCTTGAACTGATTTACCTCTGCCTATACAATCTTCAACCATGGAAGAAAGGAAGGGGAGTGGGCATCTTTTTGCATGAGCAACGTCGATTGAGTTGTCTGCATTTACCAAAAGCTTAATTTGGTATTCCATTTGTTTTTTGTATGCATCGAAAAATTCTTCAAATGTTTTCATTTGGGAAACATCGCCTGTTTCAACGCCGATAAATTCTCCGTTATCCATACCGTTTTCAAAAACAAGCTCCACAATACGGCACATATTAAAGAATGCGGCATCATGCCAGCCCTCTGTTTTACCAGATTTTTGAGGTTCAACGCAACCGATTATGTTGTAATCTCTTGCATCTTCAAGCGTAAGACCTCTTGAAACAAGTGCAGGAATAATCACTTCGTCGTTGTAGTATGCAGGCAAGCCGACACCTGTTCTCGTAAGTTCTGCAGCTTTAAGCATAAATTCGTGTGGCGTACCGTTCCAAACTCTTACGGAAAATGACGGCTGTGGTAAAAGTACGTGCATTGTTGCTTCAATACACATAAATGAAAGCAAGTTTGTTGCATCTCTGCCGTCTGAGGTTTGACCGCCCGCAATAAGATTTTGGAACAAGCTGTATCCTGCAAAGCCTTCTGCGGAAGAAGCATCACGGCATTTGTTAAGGTCGTTTAATTTAACCCAAATACAGTCCATAAGCTCCTGTGCAAATTCAATTGTGATTTTTCCTTCGTCAAAATCTTTTTTGAAATATGGGTACATATATTGGTCGAAACGTCCCGGTGAAATGGAATGTCCGCTTGATTCCGTTTGGATAAGCATTTGAACAAACCAAAATGACTGACAAGCCTCATAAAAGCTTTCTGCTCCGTTTTCGGGAACTTTATTGCAATTTTCGGAAATTTTAAGAAGTTCATTTTTTCTTATTTCGTCATTTTCACTATTTGCCATTTCCTTTGCAAGCACGCTGTATCTTTTTGCATACATTATCGCACTTTCGCAGCTTTCGATAACAGCTCGCAGAAATGTACTTCTTTCCTGATAATCTCCGTCACCCACATCAAGCTTGCTAAAAGCTTCTTTTGCTTTTTCGATTATACCCTTGTAACCGATTTTTAAAATTTTTCCGTAATCAACGGTAACGTGACCGACACCGTTGTAGAAATAGTTACCGGGTGTGAAAATATTGTGTGCCATTGATGTTAAAGTTGCATCTTCCATGTATGAAGTTGCAAGCTCACTCGTTGTTTTTCCTTTCCAATATGGAAAAACTTCTTTAAGTCTTTTTTTCGTATCTTCAGAAATATAGAAAGGGTCGGCCTTTCTTGTGGCAACGGTGTCAAATTCACTTTCCAACCATTCAAAGGAATATTCGGGGAAAGCTTGACAACCTCTTGGTGCAATTGTGGCACTTCCAACAATAAGCTCGTTATCTCTTATTGTGATTGGTATGTTTTTCAAAATGTGTGAAAAAGCCTTTGCACGTCTTGTAATTATGGGCAAATTTTCCGTTTGCTTGTAGCTTTCCGTAAGAAGTACGGCTCTGTCCGCTTCTATTTCGGGCATTTTTTCAAATAAATTATCTATAAGTTTTTGTATTCTTGGGCTTTTTGTAACCCCTTTAAAATTAAATCTTTTCATTATAGCACCTCGCTGATTAAATTTAAGGTAAAATATTCTATATATAATTTTACTACAAAAAACAAAAAAAGTCAATACAAAAACAACAAAAAAATAAATATTCAAAGAAAAAACAAGAAATCTACACATTAAACGTAAAAAAATGTAAAAATATGTTGACAAAACATATATTTAATGGTATAATCAACTTTGAAGTGATAGAGGTTGCATAAGTTATGAGTACCATATTTTTTGGGGAAATGAAAATATGAGAAAGGAACGGTTGCCGAAACCCGTCTTTTGTGCCCGACAAAATTCGGAGTTGATTTGAACGAAAAATATTCTTCAAATTGTCACCAAAAAAGTGTGGAGAGCTATCAGTCCTTTGATTTTATGTCGCAGGTGTTCTCGTAAGCACTTGCGTTTTTTTAAAAATAAAAAAATATTTAATATAAGGAGTTTTTTACTTATGAAAAACACAAAAAAATTTATTCCGCTGATTTCGGTTTTGTCAATGCTTTTTGTAATGTCTATGCCGTTAATCGCTTTTGCGGAAGAAGAAGCAGAAACAGTCAGCCGATTTTTTGGTACACCACTTTCGTTGTTGCCACCGCTTATCGCTATTGTTTTGGCTTTAATTACAAAAGAAACCTACAGCTCACTTTTTATCGGAATTTTGTCCGGTGCTTTGCTTTCGGAAAATTTTCACCCGGTAAAAGCAATGGACAGCCTTGTTAACAACGGATTTGTTGCCGCTGTTTCCGGTACTGCGGGAATTTTCATATTCCTTGTTGTTCTCGGAATTATGGTAGCACTTATCAATAAATCAGGCGGTAGTGATGCGTTTGGTGCTTGGGCAAGAAAGAACATCAAAACAAAGGTAGGTGCTCAGCTTGCCACATTTGCTTTCGGTGTACTCATTTTTATTGACGACTATTTCAACTGTCTTACAGTTGGTGCTGTTATGCGTCCCGTTACGGACAGAAACAACATTTCAAGAGCAAAACTTGCTTATCTTATCGATGCGACAGCTGCTCCTGTCTGTATGATTGCCCCCATTTCTTCTTGGGCGGCCGCAGTTTCTTCCTATGCACCGGAAGGTCAGGGACTTTCACTTTTTATAAGAGCAATTCCCTATAATTTCTATTCGCTTTTGACTTTTGTTTTCATAATCGGTATTACTCTTATGAAATTCGACTACGGTCCTATGAAATTGCACGAAGAAAACGCACTTAAAGGCGATTTGTTTACAACAGGGGAAAAAGTTTCTTCAGACGAAGAAGCAGCAAACGAAGGTGGTAGCGTTCTTGATTTGTTTATTCCTGTAGTTGTGCTTATTGCTGTTTGCGTGCTTGCACTTATATACGTTGGCGGATTTTTCAGCGGTGAAACATTTGTAAATGCATTTGCAAATACAGATGCAACTGTCGGACTTCCTTGGGGCGGTATTCTTGTTCTTCTCTTTACAATTGTATATCTCATTTTAAGAAAAAGAGTTACATTTAAAGAAGCTATGGAATGTGTTCCGAAAGGCTTTATAGCAATGGTACCTGCAATTCTTGTTCTTACCTTTGCAACAACTCTTAAAAATATGACTAATCTTATGGGTTCTGACGAATTTGTTAAAAACTTTATGGCAAACGCAGGCTCATTGCAGAATTTCTTACCTGCTATAATTTTCCTTGTAGCTGTGGGAATTTCTTTTGCAACAGGTACATCATGGGGAACATTCGGTATTCTTATTCCTATTGTTGTGGGAATATTCCCTGAAGGAAATGAGCTTCTTATTATCGGTATGTCAGCATGCTTGGCAGGTTCGGTTTGCGGTGACCATTGTTCACCTATTTCGGATACAACCATTATGTCCTCGGCAGGTGCACAATGTGACCATATAAATCACGTTTCCACGCAGCTTCCATACTCAATTACGGTTGCAGTGGTGTCCTTTGTAGCATATATTATAACAGGTTTTGTTCAAAGTGCATGGATTATGCTTCCTGTTGCGGTTCTTATGATGATTGCAACACTTTTTATAATAAAATCTGTTACAAAAAAAGCATAAAAAACTAAAACGGAAAATAAAAAGGAGTGGAATTAAATCCGCTCCTTTTTTTCTACTTAAAAATTTTATTCAATTCTTTCATTTTGTCCGCTGTGGGTACTGTAAATTCAGTTAGGTTCATATTGAGAACATTGTATTTATGTTCGCCCATTTTATGATATGGTAACAATTCAATTTTTGTATTTTCAAAAGGGCTTATAAATTCTTTTATTTTTTGCATTTCATTTATATTGTCATTCACGTTTGAAATTATAGGTACTCTTATTTGAACATTGCAGTTGTTCTGCAATAATTTTTTTAAATTTGCCAAAATAAGCTCATTTGAAACGCCTGTGAAATTTTTGTGTATATTATTATCAAAAGCTTTTATGTCATACAAAAATAAATCGGTGTAGGGAATGATTTTTTCAAAATGCTCCCAAGAAATGTATCCTGCCGTGTCAACTGCTGTATTAATATTATTTTCTTTGCATTTTTTCAAAATTTCTTTTAAATAGTCAATTTGAAGCATACATTCACCACCTGAAAATGTAACACCTCCGCCTGATGTTTCAAAGAATATTTTGTCTTTTTCAATTTCTTTAAAAAGCTCCTCTAATGTATAGTATTTTCCACAAAGCTTTTTTGCATCGTTAAAGCAGATAAAGACGGTGCTTTTTTCCGTAATTCCTCTACATCTACCGCAACCGTTGCATTTTTCTTTGTAAACATACTTTGCGGTTTGAAAGCTTGGCTTTCGGGATTGTGACACCACTTGCATTTTAAATTACACCCTTTAAAAAATACAGTTGTTCTTATTCCGGGTCCGTCAACAAAAGAATTTCTTTCAATGTCAAAAATAATGCCTTTCATTGCCAAAAACCTCCTAAAAAGTTGCGTTATTGTCTCCACCATCCGCAACAACTGTGTGACCGCATATTATTTCACCGTAATCACTTAAAAGGTAATAAGCCAATTCGGCTATTTCTTCCGGTTTAATAAATCTTTCTATTGCGTGACGTTCATATTTTGTATTGAGATCCTTTGCATAAGAGGAAATCATTGGTGTAAATGTTGCGCCGGGAGCAATACCGTTTATAATAATGCCGTTATGCCCGTATTTTTTTCCAAATTCTCTCGTCCATCTGGAAAGCGCAAGCTTTGAAGCACCGTAGATTCCAACAATGCCCATACACATAGCATTGGAAGAAATGTTTAAAATGTTTCCTCTTATATTTTTTGAAAGCATATAATCTATCTCGTTACGCATAAGGAAAAAAGCGGATTTGTAATTTGTATCTGTTAGCATATCCCATTCTTTTTCTGTAATGTCACAGGGCTCATAGCCTCTGCCTATTGCTTCTGTGGAAAAAGCCGCTGAATTGACAAATGCATCTAAATTTCCCATTGTATCTTTACATTTTCAAAAAATATCACTGTGGTTTTCAATATTGCAAATATCAAATGCTGAATAATATAAATTTTTTGAATTTATTTCTTTCGACGCTTGAATAAGTTTTTCTTCGTTTCTTCCGGTAATCATTACCTTTGCACCGCCGTCAATCAATCTTTTTGCGATTGCTTTTCCTATTCCTGTGCTTCCTCCGAATATTAATACATTATTGTTTCTTAATTTCATTGTTTTATAACAGTCCTTTCTATAATTTCGTCTTGCATGCCTTCGTTTAAGTTTACGAAATAATCGGAAAATCCCGAAACTCTTACTCTCAAGCTTCCGTATTTTTCAGGTGTCTTTTTAGCGTTTATTAAATCTTCTTTTGAAACATAAGTAAGCTGAAAGTGTGTTCCTCCCATTTTAAAATAGGTTTCAAAAAGGTAAACAATCTTTTCAAAATTATCATCGTTTTTAACAAGCTGTTCGTCAAGCATAACGTTTGTAACACTAGGCCCTGTAAGTATTCCATGTGGGTCGCATTTGGCAATAGAGGTTAAAAGGGCACTTATTCCTTTTCTGTCCTTGCTTTCACTTTGACCTATACCAAAGCTTATCATATCTCCGCTGTGTCTTCCGTCGGGCGTAGCCTTTGTTTTGCTTCCGTAAATTTTGTGATGGTCGTTGTAACCGACAAGATTTCCGAATACATATTTTTTACCTAAATAATTTTTGTGATTGTTCCACTTTTCCAAGCTTAAAAAAAAGTTTCTTGCAATTTCGTCTGAAATTTCTTCGTTATTTCCGAAAAATTTTGCTTTTTTAAGTATGGTTTCTCTCAATTCTTCATATCCGTTCCAATCATTATGCAAAGCTTCGATAAGTTGTTCCATAGTAATTCTTTTTTCTTCAAAAACAAATTGTTTTACAACAGAAAGGGAATCGATAACTGTTGTTATTCCAATCAATGTTCCAACAGCAATATATTTTGAAAGTCCTCTTTGAGATATGCTTTTTGCGTTTTCTATGCAACCGTCAAAAAATATGTTACTTACAATATTGCAGTCTCTTTCTCTTATACTTTGGAAACCTTCTTCAATTTTTTCCATTTGATACAAATCATTGAAAAGCTCTTCTTCATAGATTTTGTAAAATTCTTCATAGCTTTTTGCATTTTTTATGTCGTCGTTACGTTTGAAAAATGTATTTTCAATTGAACGTGCAACGTTTGAAGTATCAATTCCAAGCATCATAGCTCCCGGAAGTGCAGGCTCGTTACAGCCTGCCATTGAATAATTGCAAGCTTCTTTATAGCTTAAATTGCCGAAGGTTGTAAAGCCTTTAAATCTCGGTTCGTCATTAACAAATGCAATTCTTTTGTTTGGGTCTTTTCTTTCGCAGTCCATTGCGTGATACAAAACCTCGTACGGTGTTTTTTCTGTCCATCTTATTGAAATTTGAGGAATCCATGTGGGAAGCTCAACAAGTGAGTCAAGAACAATTCTTGAAAGCTCATTGAAACCGTCTTCACCGTTTTCCAAATATCCGCCTATACAAAAATGAGATTCTCCGCCTCTGTAAAAACGGTCACTGTCCGGATGTGGGTGTGATTGTATAATGAGGTATAATTCTTGCAAATACGCCGAAGCTTCTTCATTTGTTAAAACACCTTTTTCAATGTCGTTTTTGTAGTATGGATATAAGTATCTGTCAACAAGTCCTATGCTGTCGGGAACAAATGAAAAACAAAGTGTTAATGAAAGTATTGCTTCATAAAAAGAAGTTGCGGGATATTTCGGCACTTTTTTAAGACTTTCAGATAATTTTACAAGATTTTCTTTGTAATTTTCGTTACTTACATTTTTTAAAAATTCTTCGGCTCTTTTTGAACATTTTTCCGCCCATTTTATAACCGTTTCGCAAAAATCCTCTTGTGTTTCCAAAAATTCCGTTGCTTCCTTATCACCCTTGTGATTTTCTTTTGATTTTTCAATTTCCTTTTGTATGCCTACAATTCCGTTGTTTATTACCTTTGAAAAATCCGCAACGGAATGTTGCCATTCGAATACAGTAAGATTATCTATAGGTTTATTATAAAATTCCCCAATTAAGCTGAAATTTTTATGTCCGGATCTGTGAAATACATCGCCCTCAACACTTCCGTCAAATATAATATGACCGGTAAGCATGCTTTCTTCCTTAATAACAGGCTCTTGATTTAATATGTATTCACATACTCTTTTGCAAGATGCTTTTACAGGTGATAGAAGTAAGTCACATCTGTCGTATTCTGTTTTAATCGGTTTGGGATACATTTTTCCCGTAACGGTTTTTTCTGTTAATTTTGTAATTCTTTCATTCATAATAAAAACTCCGTAAATTAAATTATTTTTTCTTTTATTCTATCAAAAAACAAGAAAAAAGTAAATGTATGTTGTTATGTTTTTGTATTTTATTATGG
>CAYPIJ010000051.1:0-11899 GCA_964410755.1 uncultured Oscillospiraceae bacterium
TACTTACGGTGTTTGGGGAAATCATGAAGATATAAAAATGTATATTCAAAAAGATACAAAGCTCAGAGAAAAATTTGAAAAAAGCGGAGCGGTTTTCTTAACGAATGAGGCAAAAGAAATAGTTGTAAAAGAAAATAATATCACAATATGCGGTCTCGACGGTGCGGCATCGAATTTTGAAAAATACGGTGCAAAGGATATTATGGATAAATTAAACGAAATGACAGGTTTTAAGATTTGTTTGGTTCATGTTCCGACGTATTTTACACAAAAATTAACGGGATATGATTTCGATTTGGGACTTTCGGGGCATACTCACGGAGGAATTGTAAATATACCGAAAATCGGTCCTTTGTATTCCAGGGAAGAAAAATTTTTGCCGAAATATGCACAGGGACAACATAAATTAAAAAATGACGCTGAACTTATAATAAGCAGGGGAATGGGGCATTCTTCCGTAATTCCGAGAATTAACAATACTCCCGAGCTGTCTGTTATAGATTTGGAGTAATTGCATTTTTATTAAAAATGGGAGGTTAATAATGAAAAAATTTAAAGACAAAATTAAATATGTTTTAAGAGTTTTTTGGGAATATAAATACAGTATAGTTGCAATTTTGCTTATTCTTTGCATTGCTTTAAGCGGAGTGCATTATTTTAAAAACACTAAAACGGCTTTTGCAAATATTTCTTTTAACTATTCTGAAGCATCAAACGGTTTGAATCCCAATAATACAAGATTTAATTCCTATGAAATAACGTGTGATGAGGTTTTAAAAAACGCAATAGAACTTGCGGGACTTCAAGATGCAGTAAGTGTTAAAGAACTTTCGGAATGTGTAAACGTTTCTCCTGTTGATACGGGAAATTCAAACGGTGATCACAATTATATAAGTACCACTTATGCAATTTCGTTAAACACTTCAAATATTGATATTAAAAACAGAAGTGCAAGCAGTTTGCTTGAAAATATATGCAGTGCGTACAAGACATATTTTTTGGAAAATAACGGTGATAATCAAGAAATTTTAAAGCTTAAATTGGACGTTTCGGAAAATTGCGAGCCATATTTGAGACTAAACGAAATTAAATTGAGAGCTAATCAAATTGAAAGATATTTAAGTGCCAGAATGAAGCAAAACAGAGCTTTTTCCGACAACGAAAGCGGAAACAGCTTTGACGAATTTGACAAAAGACTTAAAAATATTATGAGTTATGATATTCCGAATGCATCTGCTTTTATAATCGAATGCGGTGTTGCAAAGGATTCCAAAACATTAACGGAAATTTTGGAATATAAAAACAAAATGGAAAGCATATCGGCAGATAAGCAAATGGCATATTACGAAGCCGACAATAACGGAATAGCCATGTATGAAAAATTGATGAGTTCAATCATTATGATTCCAACAATGGACGAATTTGAGCAGTATTATATGTCAAGAACAAAAACCGCAATGGATAAAATGGCGAGAAATGCGGATTCCGAGTTGGAAGAAGCAACATCACACAAAAAAGAAATAGTAAGTACAAATTACGTTATAGGAAAAATGAAAAAAGCCAAGACCGATGCTGAAAAATTAACTTCCGCAACGGAAATGATTAATAAGCTTGAAAACGGTCTTAACGAGCTTACTGACGAATTGCTTACATTCGATAAATCATATATTGAATATAAGGCACAAAATTATATAACTTTTAATTTTTACGAACAGTCATTTATTGAGCGTATAGACTTAAAGAAAACAGCAAAAGAAATTATTGTGTTAATATTTATTTTTACGGTTGCAATGTTTTTTAATTCCTTTAGAAAGGGGCAAAAAGAAGGATGAAAAAATTTGAAATTTTCAGATATTTGAAAAAGTTTTCCATAGTTGTTTTTCTTGTTGCTGTTTTGGGAATAGGAGTTACTTATTGGTATATTGGAAGCCACCAAAAATATACAGCTTCCGCCGTTATAAGATATACAAACAGTGAAATTACAAACGGACTTGCTCCCGACGGAACAAAGCTTGACGTAAATGAGATATATTCATCAACTGTAATTTCTCAGGCAATGGATCTTTTGGGTGAAAAAGGGCCTTTAAATATAATTCGTTCACGTTGTAACGTTGAAGAAATTGTTACGGAAGAACAAAAAACAATTAATGAAGCAATTATTGATAAAGGTGAAAAAGTGACGTATTTTCCCGATACATACAAGGTGAATTTGGTTGTTGACGGGGAATATGGTGAAAAATATGCAAAAAATACTCTTGATGCAATTATGCAAAGCTATTGCACCTATTATACAGAAAAATATGTTGAACAAAAATTATCTTTAAATCCTTCGGTTAAGCTTTTGGAAAACGGTTATGACTATTATGAATGTATCGGAATATTGGAAGACGATACAAACGATATGGTGGAATTTCTTAAAAAGAAAAAAGACGATTATCCTAATTTCCGTTCTTCCAAAACAGGATATAGCTATGGAGATTTATATGAAATTTATGTTCGTTTTAAAAATTATGTAATACCGGAGCTTTATGCAAATGTATTAAGCGGGCCGCAAGTAAAAGACGGTATTGTTTTAAAAAATCATCTTGCGAACGATATAGCAGTATCTGAACAAAATGAAGTTGTTCAAGGCGAGCAAAGAAAAAAAATCGGCAGTCTTATAGATAATTATGTTAAAAAAAATCTTGGTATGCCCGGTGAAATGAGCGATGGTGATACCATTGCTTCCGACTATATTATGAATCAAATTGAAGACAGAGGTGCCGGAGCAAATTCCCAAACCACTTACGATGGTTTGATTTTGGAAACTGTCGGAATTGATAAAAATATTGCAAAAGAAAAAATTGACAGAAATTTCAATAAAGAAATGCTTACAAAATTTAACAGTGTTAAAAATGTTGAATCGGGTACTGCCGAGGAACACGCAAAAACGGAAGCTTTGATTAACGATTATGAAAATACGCTTTCAAAATATTATGAAATTGTAAGCACAACGGGAAAAGAACTTAACCTCTCCATAAGTACAAATTATTTAAAAATGATAAGCACAGTAAGAGTGTATCCTTCAATCAACGAAAGAATGTATCTTATGTTGGCATTTGTTTTGTTTTTGATAGTAGGTTGTGTGGGAGCTGTAGTTTTGGGAAGATTTGAGGATATTGTTTTGTTTATGCTCTATACAGACAAAAAAACAGGCTTACCAAACAGAGAAAAGCTTAATATTTATATAAATGAATTGTCTAATAAGCTTTTGCCCGATGATTTTTCTTGCATAACAATAAAATTTGAAAATCTTGAAGAACTTACAAAACGTTACGGATACCATACGGGAGACGCAGTGTTAAGGGATTTTTCCGATATTATTAAAGTTATAGGCGATAGCAATGTTGTAATCGGTTATAACGGTGTCGGAAAATATGATGCTTTTTTTGAAAAATGCAACGAAAAGAAAGCAAATGTTATTATAAAAATCCTTGATAAACAGGTTGAAAGCTACAATAACGCTCACCCCGATTATCCCATAAGATTTAAAGCAGCCAGCGAAACAAGCACCACATCTGGAATTTACGATATACGTGAGCTTCTTCGTTCGGCTATAAGAAAATTGAATTTAGAAAATGAAAATAAAGAGGAAAATAAAAAATGATTAGAAATCAAAGACCATATCAGTTTATTTTTTCAAAAACGCATTTCGGTCCTATTGCCTTGCTTTCGGCAGTTGTCGCAAAGGCGGTTGGTGTTTCTTACGGAAAGATTACATCTTTATTCGGAAAAGAATGTGTTCATTTTGAAAATATCGATGCTGTAAAAAACGAAATAAACGAAATTTACGAAAAGCCAACTGTTGACGGTAAGATTTTGACTTTGCAAAAAGCAAACGAAGAAATTGATTTAACCGTTATTGTACCTACTTACAATGCCGAAAAATATATTGATAAGTGTATGGAAAGCATTGTAAATCAAAAAACGAAATACAATTTTGAAATTGTTGTTGTAAATGATAATTCAACCGACAGCACGTTGTTCCGACTTGAAAAATTTACAAATTTTGAAAAAATAAGAATTGTTGATTTTAAGCATGGCGGAACTGCCGCCAAAACAAGAAACAAAGGTATTGTACATTCTGTGGGAAAGTATATTATGTTTGTTGACAGTGACGATTATTTGTCTTTGGACGCAATTGACAAGCTTATGGATACTGCCAAAAAAACATCTGCCGATGTTGTTCAAGGCGGTTGGCAATATGTTGAAGAAAACGGAAATTTGGGACTTTTTCAAAAATACGTCGATACGGTTTATGAAGGCAAAAAATCAGTAGACAGATTTGATCTTCCGGGAATGCCTTGGGGAAAGGTCTACAAACGTGAACTGTTTGAAAATATTCGTTTTCCCTCGGAATATACTTGCTTTGAAGATACAATTGTGCATTTTCTTATTTTCAGGAAAGCAAAAAAAGTTGCTTCAATAGGTGATAATGTGTATTTTTGGAGAAAAAATCCAAACGGTATCACGAAAACATCGCAAAATGAAAATAAGGCAATGCAGAGCTATTGGATTGTGGAAGATATGATAGAAAAAAGCAAAAATATAGGTTTTGAATTGGATGATATGTTTGCCATGTGTCTAATAACACAGCTATCCAATTTTTGTTATGTAAATGTGGCAAAAATGGATGTTGACATACAAAAGAAAGTTTTTGCTTTGTGCTGTGATTTATATGAAAAAACTTTACCCGATTTCGATTATAAAAAATTGCCTTACGTAATAAAATTGGGTGCAAGAGCTTTGAAAGAAAAAAGATTTGACTTGTGGAAAAAGCAAGGAAAGTTGTACTCACTTGTAAAATAAAGGAGATTACCATGATAAGAGTGTTGCATTCTGTAAGCAATATGGACAGAGCCGGGATTGAAACAATGCTTATGAACTACTACAGACATATTGATACCGACAAAGTTCAATTTGATTTTTTGGTAAACAAGCCGAAACCGGGTAATTATGATGACGAGATAAGACGTATGGGTGGAAATATTTATTTAAGCCCCGGTCTTAACCCTGTTAATTACAGAAAATATTTAGCTTTTGAAAAAGAAATATTTTTAAAAAATCCCGATATTAAAATTTTGCACGCACATAACGAAGCTATGGGCTTGTATGCTTTAAACGGTGCAAAAAAGGCAGGAATTAAAACAAGAATTGCTCACGCTCATAATACAAGAATTGTAAGGGATTATAAATACCCCTTGAAAATTTTCTGTAAGCAATTTTTAACTTATTCCGCAACGGATTTATGGAGTTGCGGACGTAATGCGGGAATTTATTTTTTTTCAAAAAACAAGTGGAACAAAAGCGGTATGATTATGAGAAATGCAATTGAAACTCAAAAGTTTTTGTTTTCCGAAGATTTGCGTGAACGTATAAGACGAAAATATAACCTTGAAAATAAAACTGTTATCGGTCATGTGGGAAGATTTAACGTTCAAAAAAATCACAGAAGATTGCTTGATATTTTTAAAGAATATTTAAATCTTGATTCTTCAGCTGTTCTTCTTTTGGTCGGTGAGGGCGAGCTTGAAAACGAAATGAAAGAAAAAGCAAAAAATCTTGGAATATTTGAAAATGTAATATTTTGCGGACTTTGTGAAAATGTAAACGAGCTTTATATGGCTATGGATATTTTTGTAATGCCGTCACTTTTTGAAGGTCTTCCGGTTGTTGGAATAGAAGCCCAAGCGACAGGTGTACCTTGTGTTTTTTCTTCTGTTATAACGGACGAAGTTGTTCTTTCCGATTTTTCCGTTAGGGTTCCTTTGGAAGAAAACAATGAACAATGGGCGCAAACAATTTTTGAACTTTTAAAAAAGAAAAACAAGCGTGAAAACGGAAAAAATATTGTTGTAAATGCAGGTTACGACATAATAACCGAATCAAAACGTATTGAGAATTTATATTTGCAAATGGCAAAAAGATAAAAGCAGATTTATATGCGGAAAGGAATGTGTATGAATAACGCAGAAATAACTACCTCCGGTGAAAAGAATAAACGTGTTGTTTTAAATATTATAACCAACTTGTCATATCAAGCGGTAATTATAATATTCGGTCTTTTACTTCCAAGACTGTACCTTGTGAAGTTTGGTTCCGATGTAAACGGACTTGATAATACAATTAAAAATATTTTTGCTTATCTTGCACTTTTGGAGGCAGGTGTTGGGCTTTCCGCACAGCATGCTCTTTACGGACCGGTTGCAAAAGGTCGCACAGACGATATTAATTCCGTGTTGTGTGCATCTCGAAGTTTTTATTTAAAATCGGGAATTATATATACGGCGATAACCTTTGTTTTTGCTGCGGTATACCCTTTAATAATAAAAACTTCACTTGATTATTTTACGGTCTTTTCGGTAGTTATACTATACGGAATACCAGGAATTATCTTGTTTTTGTTAAGGGGAAAATACAACGCTTTTTTGGAAGTTGAAGGAAAAAAATATATAATAACCACTCTTGCGGCAATAACCTTGATAATTTCAAACATTTTAAGACTTGTGTTTTTTATGTTTACCGACAATTTAATATTAATTCAGGCGACATATTGTTTGCCGTCGATTATACAGGTGTTTTTTATTTCAATTTATGTTAAGAAAAATTACAAATGGATAAATTGGAAAACAAAACCGAATTTTAAAGCATTGTCACAGAAAAAATCTGTGCTTGTTCACCAGATTTCAGGTTGTATTTTTTCCAATACGGACACGATTATAATTTCTGTGATGTGCGGTATGAATTACGCAAGTGTATATGCTGTTTTTTCACTTTTTTTCACAAATTTGCAAAAAATAGTAACTTCGTTTACAGATAGCCTTACTTTCCGATTGGGTCAACTTTATCATACCGATAAAGAAAAATTTCATAAGTTTTATGACGGCTATGAATCGTTGTACTATATGATGCTTTTTGCTTGTTATACCGTTGTAACAGCGTTTTTGATGCCAATTATAAGATTATATACAAGCGGAATTTCCGATTCAGCAATATATGATAATCATACCATACTTTTTTTGTTTGCAATGGTGACTGTTTTTACGGGAACGGAAATTCCTTTGCAACAGTTTTTAAACATTGCGGGAAAATTTGACGAAACAAAGCATCAAGCCGTTTTGGAAATGAGTATAAATATAGTGGTTTCAATAGTTGCCACAATAAAACTTGGGGTAGTAGGTTGCTTAATCGGAACAATAGCCGCACTTTTATACAGAAACAATGCACTTATTATTTTTGTTACAAAAAAAGTTTTAAAAAAAGGTGTTATGAAAAATTATAAAAGAATTATTGTAAATACGGTAACTGCAGTTGTTATAATTCTTTTTTTGGGAACGGAAAGCTGTGAAGCACTCGGTTATTTTTATGTAATAATGAGAGCTGTTTTAAATGCAATTTGGATTACTTTGGTTTTCCTTTTTGTAAATGTTTTAACAGACGGAAAAAGCTTTTTGTCTATGATTGGAGAGCTTAAAAACCTGAAAAAATCTAAAAATTATGAATAAGGAGAAACATAAAATTGGCTAATATGTTTACTTATAAAAAATTTATTGAAAAAGAATACAACTTCTGCTCCTTTTTCTTTACCTGTTGACAAAGAAAAATTTGTTGAATTAATAAAAAAAGCATTGAAAAATGACGAATTTGAAGTATACTATCAACCGCAGTATAATTACGAAACAAAAGAAATGTACAGTGCAGAAGCATTGGTGCGTTGGAAATGTGATGACAAAGAAAATGTTTCACCGGCGGTTTTTGTTCCGCTGTTGGAAAAATACGGAATGATATATGAAGTGGATAAAGTAGTTTGGAAAAAAGTTTGTCAAGATTTAAAAAATTGGAAAAAATCAGGTTTGCAAGTTCCGCATTTGTCTGTAAATATTTCCGTTGTAGACTTGTATCAAGACGATTTTGAAGAATATCTTCTTTCTCTTATAAATGAATATCAATTGAAGCCCGAAAATTTACATTTGGAAATTACGGAAACAGCTTATGTAAAAGATTTGAAATTTATGGTAAATATTATAAAATCATTACAGCAAAATGGATTTATTGTGGAAATGGACGATTTCGGAAGCGGTTATTCTTCTTTGAAAACGCTGAAAAACGTTCCTTTTGATGTAATAAAATTGGATATGGAATTTTTGCAAGAAAGCGAAATTAACGAAAAAGCAAAAAATATTCTTACTTCTGTTATAGATATGCTTCAAAAAATTAAAGTTCCCGTTATTGTTGAGGGCGTTGAGCACGAAGAACAAGCTGAACTTTTAAATCGGTTGGGTTGCAGCTATATGCAAGGTTACTATTTCGGAAAGCCTACCAACAGAAAAAATTTTGAAAAGATTTTGCAAAAATAATTAAACGAAAGGTTGAAAAATATTATGCAAGGCACAAATATAGAAAAGTTGAAAAAAACAAGTTTTGTGGAAAAATTTTTAAAAATAATATTTGTTTTTTTTCTTGTTTGTGCATCAATGGGTGAGTGGAAAGAAATTAACGGTGTTTTGGGCGGAATTCCGAAGGTTATTTGTTTGGGAATAATTTTCACGGCTTTTGCCTATGGATTTATTTCTCCCAATATTAAAAAATTAAAGGAACTTTTTCCTCCGACTGCTATGTATTTTGCATTAATTGCACTTTTGCTTCTTTGGTCCGTTGCAATATGGATTATGAATTTTACCGATATTTCCTCTATGTTCAGAGGTGCATCAAAAATGATTTATCAAATCATAAGCGTTTTAACGGCAATATCGGCGGTATACATTTTGGGCTTTGAAGCCATAAATTTGTATACTTTGGGATTATGTATAACAAATGGACTTATTATGCTTCTTGAAATTCCCAATTACGGTATTTCCGAAAGTATTAATTCGCTTATAAATTGTATTGTGAAATTCGGTGATGCGGTTGGCTTTGCCAGAGCTTTGGAAATTCACGATTTAACCTTTGTGTTCGGTCAGCTTATGATTTATTATGCAGTATTTGCTCCGAAAAAAGAGAGAAAAGACAGAAAAATACGAAGAAATTACTTAATTGCAACAACATTTTTCTTTATTGTTGGTATGAAAAGAATTGCTATTCCTGCGGTTTTGCTTTTTATTTTGATTTCCACAATTTGGAAAAACAGAAAAAAATCAGCAAGTTTTTTTGCAATCTTGGGAGTTTTTGTAACAGGTTGCTTTTTACTTTTTATATACGGTGTAAGAAGTGGTGCTGTTTCTAAAATTTGTGCGGATTTTGGTATTAATATGATGGGAAGAGATTATTTATGGCAACTTGCGGGAAGCTACTACAGATTTTCTCCCACATATATGGGACGTGGATTTGAGTTTGTGGATAAAATAGTTGTGGAATGGTACCAAAGCGGAATTATTAATCACGCATATCCTTTGCATAATGATATATTAAAAGTGTTTATTGAGTTGGGATTTCCGGGATTTTTAATTTGGTCCGGTATGCAATATATAATTTATCCCATATTCTTTTTAAAATATGCTGACAGTAAAACAGCTGTACTTTATCTTAGCGAATTGGGATATATGACAGTTACCTATATGACTGATAATACGGCTTTTTATTTTTGGAGTACAATGACTTTAAAACTTTTGGTTTTGGCCTATGCTTTTTACAGAAATGATTTAAAGAAAAAGGAAGAAGAAAATTGGAAACCTCCCACAAAGTCGGAAATGATTGCTCTTGTGGAAAATATGATGTTAGAAGAATGAAGAGGTAAATGTAATGATAAAAATTTCTTTTATTCTTCCGATGTATAAATCGGAAAAATATCTAAAGCGTGTAGTTGACTCTTTGAAAAATCAAACAATGGGAGATTTTGAAGCGATATTTGTCGATGACGGTTCTCCTGACAAAAGTGGTGAGCTTTGTGAAAAATTGTTTGATGAAGATTCACGTTTTAAACTTATAAGAAAAGAAAACGGCGGTGTTTCAAGTGCGAGAAATGCAGGTCTTAATATTGCTTTGGGAAAATACATATTTTTTGTTGACCCTGACGATTGCATTGAAAATGATAGTTGTGAAATACTTTGGAATACAGCAGAAAAAGAAAATGCTGATATTGTTTTTTTCGGAAGAAGCAACGATTATTACAAAAACGATATTTTACTAAAAAGTGAAAAAGCTTTTTTGGATATTGAGGGCACATATAATGATAAACCTTGTCAAACACATTTTGATAAAATCGCAACTTCATATTTTGTAACGGATAAACTTTTTAAAAGAGAAATAATTGAAGAAAATAATCTTCGTTTCAGAAATATGAATATCGGTGAGGACGGAGTTTTTGTTTTTGAATATTTAGCTTGTGATCCAAAATGTGCAGTGTTTTTAAAAAAAGCATTTTATCATTATACGATTGACGAAAGTGAAACTCTTTCTTCTTCGTACCATGAAGAAAGAGATGTAAATAATTTTATTTTAAGCAATACCGTGAGAAAAGCTGTTGTATCATGGGGACTAAGCGAAAACAAGCCTCATATCGACATTGTAAAATATTGCACGGTAAGAGATTTACAGCTTGGAATAAAAAACATTAATTTAAGTGAAAAAAGCTTTAATGAAAAATATTTGTGGCTTAAAAAAATCATGAAAGATAAATGGGTTAGAAATTCCGTGAAAAGTACGCCTGTTTCAATGTCTAAAAGTCGAAAAGATAAAATAAAGCTTGTACTTTTAAAATTGCACTTGTATCGCACAGTAACTTATATTTCAGGTTTAAATCAAAAGAGAGGAAGAAAAAAATGATACCGAAAGTTATTCATTATTGTTGGTTTGGCAATAATCCGAAAAACGATTTAATGAAAAAATGCATTGAAAGTTGGAAAAAATTTTGTCCCGATTACAGAATTGTGGAATGGAACGAAACCAATTTCGACATAAATTCCATACCGTATTTGCAAAGAGCTTACGAAAACAAAAAATATGCGCATGTTACCGATTACGCAAGATTGAAAATTATCTATGAAAACGGTGGAATTTATCTTGATACCGATGTTGAGCTTATTCAATCTTTGGATAATTTTTTGAGTGAAAAAACGTTTTTCGCACTTCAAAAAACAGGAGAAGTGGCAACGGGACTTGGCTTTGGTTCGGAATCCGGTGCTTATGTTTTAAAAGAACTTATGAAAAATTACGAAAAAAAGGTTTCTGCTTCCAATGAGGACTTTTTAACACAAACTTGTGTTGATGTTGATAAGATTATTTTTAAAAACAGAGGTTTAAAAGACGAAAATTGTATTCAACATTTGGACGATATAACAATTTATCCGACGGAATATTTCAATCCAAAAGACTTTGAAACAAATAAAACAAACATAACTGTGAATACTGTAAGTATCCACCATTACAGTGGTTCTTGGCACGATGAATGCGAACGTATAATTTGCGAAAAATACGCATTTTATATGAATAAATACGATAAAGATAAGGCCAAAGTTGTTTTTGGAAAATGGTATAAAAGAAATCATTTGCGATTACTTATAAAAAGATATGGTTTTTGGGGAAGCATTAAAAAAATATTAACGAAGTTTTTTTAAAAAGAGGAAAAAATATGCAAAAAAAATTTATTCGTCTAATGTGCTACATAAAAGAAATGATTTTAATTTTGTTTTTTTTGCCTTTGGGATTTTTACTTTCAAGATTAAATAAAAAATATAAAAATCTTTGGCTTATAGGCGAACGAGGAACCGATGGGAGAGATAACGGATATTGGTTTTATAAATATCTTAAAGAAAACCATCCCGAAATAAATTCAAGATATGTTATAACAAAAAACAGTGCCGATTACAAAAAAATATCGATTTTGGGCGGTTGTGCCGAATATAAAAGTTTTGAGCATTATTTA
>CAYPIJ010000052.1:0-11786 GCA_964410755.1 uncultured Oscillospiraceae bacterium
CTGTTATACAACGTAATTTTATACATTAATATTTATTTTTATACATAACACGATTTTATTTTTCTTTACTGAATATTATAGTTCATTAAAGTAAAATTGTCAATACATTTTGCATAAAAAATCATTAAAATGACAAAAAAACACTTGTTTATGCAAGTGCTTTTTTCAAAAACTATTTTTTCTTAAAAATACAACCGATTTCTAATCGCTATATTCATAGTAATAATCTTCCGCATCATAATAATCGTAAAAATCGTCATAATTATCATCGTAGAAATCTTCGGGATCGCTGTAATCGTTAACATTATACTCATCTTCATATTTTTTCTTTTCTTTTTTTGAAGACGAACTCGTCTTTCTGTTATAACTTACAGGATCATCTCGATGGTCAAAAACTTGTTTAACGGTACCATGATAACATCTTGCAATAAATATTGTTTTGTTGCCGATTTTAAAATCGTATAAGTTAGCAGTTACTCTTTTCCCATTAACCATTTCACTATTGTGTCTTACTTCCGCAGAAGGATGCCCCAAAGATGTATTTGCAATGTCAGATTCGCTCATTCCTACAAAAGGAACTCCGTTTTTAATTTTCTTCCTATATTCTTCTTGCGCTTTTTTTGTTTCTTCGACAATATAATCGTCGTAAGACGCATTTACCTTTTTCTTAAAATCCTTAAATTTTTCAAGTTGCTCTTTTGTTTGATGCTTAAAATCAATATCATCAATTGCAAAATATGCTTTTTCCGCTTTTCCCAAATCATAGTAAACATGAGCCTCGCAAAGATTTATAAGTGAGCTTGTGTCCTTAATGTTTTTGCTTTCGATTTTCTTCAAGATTTCCCTTGCTTTTTCATATTTTTCTTCCACAATCAGCTTTTCAGCTTGTTCATAAGTTTCATAAGCTTTTATATCTTCTTTTATGTATGGCAAACATATAATCCCCAAAATTACTATACCCAAAACAAAAATGCCCCTAGTTTTAAAATAAGTGAAAATTTTATCTTTCATATTTTTTCTCCTTTTATAAATTTATTCCGTTATACGGTTTTGACGTTTCTTTGTTTTTGTATTCGTGCTTTTCATAATAGCCGATTAATTTCTTGCTATCATCGCGCAAAGCAACCATATAAACATCTTTATTTTCCTTTTCATTGTGATATGTAAATACAACATTATTTTCTATACTTTCAAAAAACCAAGCAACAACCTTATCGATTATTTTATTTGCTTTTTCCGAATGACAAACTTTAATACTGCTGCCTATCAAATCTTTTCCATACATTTTTATTGCAATCGGATTCATATATACAACCGTATTTTCAATATCACAAACAACAATCGGTGCATTGTCTTGTTCAAGTATGCTTTTGTATAATTTGTTTATCATTACTTCCATACTCTCCCTTAAAAATATATTTCTTAAATACAATTATACCACATTATTTTTCTTTTGTCAACAAATTACGAATTTTATCTGAATGAAAGAAAAAAGTACCAAAAACATTCGGTACTTTTTATGATTTTCAATCTTTTAATTCTGCTAAAACCTTTATAAGCTTATTAAAATCGATGGGTTTAGCCAAATGCTTATTCATGCCGGCTTCCAAACAGTTATCCACATCTGTTTTTAAGGCATTTGCGGTCATTGCAATAATAGGAATTGTTTTAGCGCTATTAATATCTAAACTTCTAATTTTTTTAGAGGCATCAATTCCATTCATAATCGGCATTTGGAAATCCATTAAAATGGCATCGTAAGTATTTTCTTTTGCATTTTCAAACATTTCAATGCACTTACTTCCGTCAGATACCACATCGCAATAAATGTCGTTCATTGCCAAAAGTTCTTTAATAACTTCACGGCTCAATTCGTTGTCCTCGGCAACAAGCAAACGCATTCCTCTACATTTTTCTTTGTAGTCTCGTTTGATTTTTTCGTTCTCTTTTTCATTCTCAACACGCTGAAGTTCGATTTTTACAGTGAAAGTTGTTCCTTTTCCCAACTCACTTTCAACGTCAATATATCCGCCCATCAAGTCCACCAATTGCTTTACGATGGAAAGCCCTAAACCATAACCGCTTACGGAATTCAAACGAGTATCTGTTGCACGCTCAAACTTTGAAAACATCTTTTCCATAAAATCTTCGCTCATACCGATACCCGTGTCAGAAACTTTAACAACGAGAATAACATAATCATCTTTTTTTGAAGCTTCTTCATAAACTTCAAAATTAACTTTTCCACCGTCGGGAGTATATTTCACTGCATTAGACAATATATTTGTATAAATTTGTTTCAAACGCAATGAATCCCCCATAACGCTATTGCAAATTATGTTATGTATATTGTAATTAAACTTAAGTTTTTTACCGAAATCGGAACCACCCATAGAGCTTGGAAGTTCTTCGAAAAGCTTTTTCACGCTTAAATTCTTATTATTCAAGGTAAGCTTATTGTTTTCCATTTTGGAAATATCTAAAACATCGTTGACAAGTTCCTTCAAAAAGTCCACTGCCACACGAATTTTTTCAAGACTGTAACCAACCTTTAACGGGTCATTGATATTTGCTTCCGCAAGTTGCAAAAATCCATACAATGAATTCATCGGTGTACGTATATCATGTGCAACCTTTGAAACAAATTCTGTTTTTGCGGCATTGGCTTCATTTGCGGCTTCCGCCATGGAAATAAGCCGTTCTTCACGGTTTTTTTCGTCACTTATCATTTGTGTGACATATAAAACATGACTTAAATTTCCATTTTCGTCACGTCTTTTTGCAATAAATCGTGTACGATACCAATTTCCGTCAACCGTCATACACTCAGCTTCTATGGAATCTTTGTTTTTCATTCTTTCTTTCAAAGTTGTTAAATTGGAAAAAACTTTCATTTTTTCGTAGTGCTCGTGAACAATGTAATTTTCATATAAATGTTCAATTTCTTCCGTTGCATATTTTGAATTATTGTAAAAATGTTTCACTTCATCTTGCAAAAGAAGCTGTTCATAAGTATCATTATCCAAATCAACTCTGTAAATTGCACAAAAACTATTCCCCAGAGCAGTTAATACTTCATTTAGATTAATTTCTCTTTCCAAACGTTTTTCCAGCTCCAACTGACGGCGTAACTGCGCCGTTACAACATCGTCAATATCACGAAAAGCAATTAAAACATCACTTGTGTTCACGTCCTCATTCATAGGCAAAACCTGTACTTCAAAAAACTTTTTTTCTTGGTTTCGCTGTATTGTTTGATAACGATACACCAATCTGTGTGATTTTTCAAGTTCAACAGCTATATGCTGAGGATTCATATTTTTTCTGAAAAACTCTCTTTGATCGGGAACAACAAAATGGTTTGCAAATAAATTTACTTTTTTAAAATAATCGTTACGTTGTCTTAACGATACTTTTATCGCATCGTAACCCTCAACTTGAGAATCAACCTTAATAAGAAAAGAAACATTTTTCTTTAAATCAACGTGATAAACCGCAACGAAATCACCAGTTAAAACTTCAAGATATTTTCTTTCGGTATTAAGAGCTTTTTTATGGTCTTCTTCGACAAGAACCACATCATCTATTTCTTCGGAAACAATAATAACCTCACCGTCAAAAAAGTTTGGGTTTACTCTAACTACCTTAATTTCATAATAACGGTTTCCGCTTACATTGGGAATGCATTCCATTTTAAAGGAAAATCTTAAGGTCTTTTCCATTCTGCGTGCAATATAATCACGATTGAGCATTGACAAAAACAAATTGTTTCCGTCAACTATAAAAGATTTTTCAAAATTTTTTATATGCACGTCATAGTCAAAGGTTGCACCTTTTCTTATTCCCTCCATTTTCCATGCGTGGGCTCTTTGATTTATGGAAAGAACCTCGGCATTTTTATCGTTTACGTTCAAACGATATGCCAAAATGTATTCTCTGTACAATACTTCCGAATATTTTCTTACATTGTTCAATTTTTCTGGATTTTCTTCAAGCTTTTCTTCAAGCCCATAACAATTTTCTTCCAATTTATTTATATATTCCTATTCTTTTATTTTTGTGGTTAAATACACACATTATTTTTCGTTTAAGTCGTTCATTACAATTCCCGTAACAAGCTTAGGCCAAAAATACGTGGATTTTTGAGGCATTTTTTCATTATTTAAAGACACCTCTTTAATTTGTGAAATCTTTGTTGCGTTTATAATAAACGAACATTGAAATTCAGCTGTTTGAACGCTATTTACAGCTTCGCAAAAGTCTCTTGTATACACAAGATTTTTTTGGTTAGCCATATTTTTCTTGTCAATTCCGAAATATCTTTCAAGTATTAAGGAATGAAGAACGGAAACGTCCAGACTTCTGTATGAATCGGACTTATCGGGAAGAAAATCTTTGACAATGTCTTCGTTTTTAAGTGTTAATTTATAAAAATAATCTTTTCCCGTATAGAAACCAAACACCTTTTTATCGTTGCTTTCGATTTCCTTTTCAATATTTAAATTCATAATTTTTTCAACCGAAAAATTTTCTTTCAATTTTTCGACAATTTCATTTTCATTAAAATCGCAAAGATTTTTAAGCATTCTGTGAGTCGGAAATACCACAAGTCCGTCATCGTCTGTTTCAACAAGGAAAGACATAACGTATTCAAATCCCTCGTCACCCTTTAAATTTGAAAGTTCTTCACGTTTTTTGTTTCTGAAATTAAGAGCTGTTTCATATCTGTGGTGACCGTCTGCAATAAAAAGCTGTTTGTCCGAAAAAAGAGCTTGTATTTTTTCGATTTTATCCTTATCGCTCATCATCCAAAGATTTTGAGTTACATTTTCAAAATCGAAAGAAATATCGGGAGTTCTTTTTGCTTCTTCATTTATAATTTCAACAATTTTTTTCTCCTCGTCCATGTACATCATATATATGGGAGAAAAATTGCAATTTGTTTTTTCCATAAGCGCAAATCTGTCGCCTTTTGCTTTTGAAAGTGTTTCTTCGTGAGGAAGAACAACTTTATTTTCAAATTCTTCCAATTTTACTCTTGAAAAAATACCTTTAAATGATTTTAACTCACCGTTTACAAGAAATTTTTCTTCATATATGTAAAAAGCTTCTTTTTCGTCGATTTTCAAAACACCGTTATTCTTAAATTCTCTGAGGAAATCCCCTGCCCTTGTGTAGCGGTTGTTTTCTTCAGTGTCTGTTTCAAAAATTTTTCCGTATTCAAGGCGAATAACGTTATTATCGTTTGAATTGTAATATTCCTCTTGCTTTTCACAAGAAATAATATCGTAAGGCGGAGTAACCAAATTTTTAAGGTTACTCTCGTCTGTATATCTCATTGCTTTAAACGCTTTAACTGTTGCCATTTTTATATTCTTCCTTTATGTTATTTTACCATTTCCGTCATTACATCACCGTATTTTTTAACGTTTGCGTTTGCTTCGTCGGGAGTTTTGCCCAATGTCATAACGTAAGCTTTAATTTTTGGTTCTGTACCGGACGGACGGAATGTAAGCATTGTTTTATCTTCAAGTTCAAAGGAAAGAACATTTGAAGACGGAAGAGAAAGCTCGGATTTTTCGCCTGTTTTCACGTTTGTAACTGTTTTGTTTACATAATCGATAACTTTTTCAACCTTTACACCGGCAAATTCCATAGGTGGATTTTTAATAAAACCTTCCATCATTTCTTTAATTTTCTTAATTCCTGCCAAACCTTCATGAGATACGGAAATTGTTTTTTCAGTATAATAACCGTACTGTTCGTAAAGCTCGTCAAGAACTTCTTTCAAAGTTTTGCCTTTTTCCATATAGAAAGCGGCAGCTTCGCAAATAAGCAATGTTGCGTTTACGGCGTCCTTATCTCTTGCATGAGTACCGGAAAGGTAACCGAAGCTTTCTTCAAAACCGAAAAGATATGTTTTCTCTCCTGTTTTTTCAAAGTTTTTAATTTGTTCACCTATAAATTTAAAGCCTGTCAAAACGTCGATAACTTCAGCACCGTAATCTTTTGCGATAGGCTTAATCATATTTGTTGTAACAATTGATTTCACAATTGCACCGTTATTTGGAAGCTTGCCTGATGCTTTCAAGCCGTCCAAAATATATTTAACAATTACGATACCGATTTGGTTACCGTTTAAAATTTCATATTCACCGTCTTTGTTTTTAAGAAGAAGTCCAACTCTGTCAGCATCGGGGTCTGTTCCCACTATAATATCGGCATTTTCTTCTTTTGCATATTTTACAGCAATGTTAAAGCCCTCGGAATATTCCGGATTGGGTGCTTTAACTGTTGGGAAATTACCATCGGGAAGCTCCTGTTCTTTTACAACGGTAACGTTGTTTAAGCCCATTCTTTTCAAAACTTCTCTTACAGGGATATTTCCCGTTCCGTGAAAAGGAGTATATACAACCTTTAAAGGTGTTGTTTTAAATACTTGCGGATTAATGCTTAAAGCCATAACCTCTTTATAGTATGCTTCATCAACATCTTTTCCTATTATTTCAATAATTCCCGATTTTACAGCTTCGTCAAAATCAACTTTTTTAACTCCGTCGAAAATATCAACATTTTGCATCTCTTCAAATACAATTTTTGCTTCAGGTGGCGGTAACTGTGCTCCGTCCGACCAATAAGCCTTATATCCGTTGTATTCTTTTGGGTTATGAGATGCTGTAATAACAATTCCCGCTGTGGTGTTTAAGTATCTGATGGCAAAAGAAAGCATTGGCGTAGGTCTTAAACTTTCAAAAAGATATACTTTAATTCCGTTTGCAGCCAAAACACAAGCCGAAACCTGTGCAAACAAATCGGAGCAAATTCTGGAATCGTAACCGATTGCAACACCGTTTTTCATAGCTTGTTCACCGTTTTTAATAATGAGGTTTGCAAGACCTTGCGTTGCCTGACCTACGGTGTAGATATTCATACCATTTGTACCTGCTCTTATAATACCTCTCAAACCTGCTGTTCCAAAATCGAGACACGTTGAAAAACGTTCTTCAATTTCGTTTTCGTTATCTTTAATTTCATTAAGTTCTTTTTTTGTTTTTTCGTCAAGGTTTTCGTTATTTAACCATTTTAAAAAGTTTTCTTTTGTGTTCATTTTTGTCTTTCCTTTCAAACTGTTTTCTTTTTTTATAAATTAAATAATGTTTGTACTTCGTTTGGATTTAATTTTCTTATTCTGCCTACTTTCAAATTTCCCAAAGTGAGACTTCCCAAAGAAACACGTTTTAAATCTATAACGTGGTGTCCCACTGCTTCAAACATTTTTCTTACCTGTCTGTTTCTGCCCTCGGAAATTATAATTTCAACAACGCATTTGTCTTTGTAGATTTCGTCAACAAAAACTTTTGCGGGGTATGTTTTCTTTTTATCAATAATTACACCGTTTCTCAGTCGTTCTGCTTTTGCATCGCTTAATCGACCGTTTATAACGGCAATGTATTTTTTTTCAATTTTATTTGACGGATGAGTTATTTTATTGATAAGCTCGCCGTCATTTGTCAAAATCAAAAGTCCCTCCGTGTTGTAGTCCAATCTACCCGCGGGAACAACACGTTTATCTGTTTCTTCCTTTATCAAATCCAAAACGCAAAGACGATTGAATTGGTCTTTTACTGTTGTTACATAGCCTTTCGGTTTATTTAGCATATAATAAACCTTTTTTTCTTTTTCTTTTATTTCTTCGCCGTCAACACAAACCTTATCGGTAGGATCGGCATCATACCCCATAGTGTCAACAACAACACCGTTTACGGTTACTCTGCCCTCTTTAATCAATTCCTCGGCTTTACGTCGGGAAGCAATTCCCGCTTCGGCAATAATTTTTTGTAATCTCAATTTTCTTGCTACCTTTCATTAAAATTTGCTGTATTAATTATTAAAAACATAAGTTTCATATATTTTTTTATGGTCATTCCAATCATCAGGGTCTTTAAGCGTAACGCAAACATAAATTTTTCCATTATATTTTACGGCAGATACCAACGTTCTTCCCGATTTTTTTGTAAAACCGGTTTTTACCCCAATAACATTATCGTTATACCACAACAATTTATTATGGTTTTTCAAATTTCGTTGCAAACCGTCACTGTTGATGATTTTTACTTCTTTTGTGGAAACAATCTTTTTAAAATCCTCATTTTTTAAAGCATACGATGCAATTTTTGCCATATCATAAGCTGTAACATAGTGATTTTCGCTATCAAGACCGGAAGGATTTTCAAAATTTGAATTTTTTGCACCTGCTTTTTTTGCTGTTCCATTCATCATTTCAATAAATTTTTCTTTTCCGAAATGATTTGCAATTACATTGGCGGCATCATTTCCCGAATTTAGCATAAGACCATACAAAAGCTGTATCAATCTTAATTTTTCTCCCGATTTTAAATAGATACTTGTGCCCTCTGTAAAAGGCGACTTTTCGTCTACAGTAACTGTACGATAAAGCTTCTCGTTTTCAAGTGCAGTAATGCACGTTAAAATTTTAGTTATGGAAGCTGGTGTCATTCTTGCGTTTTCGTTGTACGCATAAACAACTTTATTATCCGTTGCATTAAAAAGGCACAAAGAAACCGCACTGTAAGGGTTGTTGATTGCAACCGCAGTTAAGCATATTAAGGCAAACACACTTACAATTAAAGAAATTTTTATTTTTAATTTTTTCAAAATTCATTCACTTCCGTAACTTAAAAAACTTACTTTAAATATATGAAGTGAATTGTGCTTATTATTCCTCTGTCACGGTAACTATAACTTCGTCTTTATCTTCTTTTTTTACAAATTTGGATAGAATCTTTTCAATAGCCTCCGGTGCATAGTCAATAAGCTTATCAAGAGGAGTATTGGAAGAATCCACATTTATCATTCTTACATTATTTGGCGAAACAACCAAAAATCCAACAGGTGAAATATTCATTCCACCGCCTGCACCACCGCCAAAATTAGGTTCTTTCTCTTTTTTGTCGAGGCTTGAAAAATCACTGCCTCCCACACCGAAACCAAAGGTTACCTTAGACACGGGAATAATTGTTGTTTCATTTCCTGCATGAATAGGATCACCTATAACGGTATTTACATCAATGAGATTTCTAATGTTTTTAAGTGCCGTTTCCATAAGATTATCAATTGATTTTGACATAGCTTTAAATTCCTTTCTTTAAACTCTTTTTATAAATATATAATGCTTTCAATACACAATAGGGCTTTGCTTTTACCATAAAAGCACCGTTTAAATCAAAAATACTTTGTTTTTCTTTTAATTTCACATTTATATGAGGTTGTGATTCGATGTTGAAAAAGTTTCCCAAAAATCCGACAACCGTATTTAAAAATGTGTAAACCGTTCCGACAACTATTCCTCCCGACATAGGATTTCCCGTTCCGAAATATCCGTAAAGTGCAACCTCACACAAATCTACTTTTCCTTTCATATAGGAAAGTGCTGCTCCAATTGAGCTTTTTTGTCGCATAAAATTGTTTTTTGTATCCAGAAATTTTTTCATAACCTTTGATTCATCGTCCAATTTTTTTGCTTTTTCTTTTACCTCTTCAGGATCCTTTTTAGTGTCTATTTTAAAGTTAAAACCAATGTTGAATTTTTTAATTTTTATTCCCAAGCCCTTTTTATTTACAGTAATCACAAGGGTTAATTTTGTAAACAACATTACTGCAAAAAAGAGAAGAAAAATCAAAAGCAACACCAAAACTATATATAATACTGCCATTTTTTCGTTTACCTTTCTTATTATTCGTTGTCAAAGCTTTCCATATCTTCAAATGTCATATTGTCATCTTCCTTTAAAACAGCGGCTGAACCGTTATCGGGAATCGGTGGCAATTCATGAATTGACTGAAAACCGAACATTCTCAAAAATTCGTCGGTTGTACCGTAAAGTTTTGGATGCCCGATTGTGTTAAGAGTTCCCCTTTGTTCAATAAGCTCCCTTTCCATAAGTCTGCAAAGAGAATTATATGAATCCACACCTCTTACGGAATCTATAACGGTTTTTGTTACCGGCTGATTGTATGCAATAATGCTTAAAACCTCAAGAGCCGATTGTGACAAACTTTTTGGACCTTTTGAATCGAACACACCTGCAACATATTTATGATATCTCGATTTCGTAACAAGTTGTACGCTGTCGTTAATTTTTACTGTTTTTACTCCTCTGTCACCGTTTTCCAAACTTTTGGAATATTCTCCGAGAATTTTTTCAAATTCATCTTTTTCAATTTCCAGTATTTCCGCCATTTTTTCAATTTTAACGGGTTCACCGGATGCAAAAAGCATTGCTTCTATTTTTGGGTATATATCTTTTTCATTATACATTTTGTCCACACTCCGTAAACATTATGATTTTAAATTTAATTTTGTAAGCATAAAATGAGGTTCGTCGTCGTAAAAAACCTCAGTTATATATATTTTTTCTTCCTTTACCATATCCAAAAGTGCCATAAAGGTTGCAGAAATTTGAGGTTTGGAAGTACAAATATTTGAAAAAACGTCTACAAGTTCCGCAGGCTTGTCCTCAATCAAGGCATCATACAAACGTTTTTCCATAAGAGAAACAGAAACAATTTCTCGCTCCACAATTGGAAAAAATACTTCTTTTGAATTTTCAATTCTTTGAACTATTTTTTCCGACAAACTTTCCATTGCCCGTGTAAGAGAATCAGGCTCCATATTTATTTTTTTATATTTTACAAGCCCTTTAATTCTTTCTCTTTGCTTTTTATAGGAATTAATTCCAATGCTTTCTCTTTCCTTAAATAAAACAGAAATCTCAGTATATTTTTTATACTCAATAAGTCTGTTCATAAGTTCAAGTCGAGGGTCTTCCTCTTCTTCCTCGGTATTTTTTGTTTTTTCCGAAGGCAAAAGCATTTTTGACTTTATATAAAGAAGTTCAGATGCCATAACAATAAATTCCGAAGCTATTTCCATATTAAGTTCTTCCATTTTTTTAAGATATTCTATATATTGCTTTGTAAGTTCAAATATCGGAATATCGTATATATCCAGCTTATTTGCTTTTATAAGGTGCAAAAGCAAATCAAGCGGACCTTCGAATTGTTGTAATTTTAAATCCATACTACATCACTCCGGGTAATTTTTCAATTATGGAAAAGAAAAATGTAAGCATATTTTGAGAGCCTCTTGTTATTAAATTATCCATAACGCCAAACCATACAAGGAAAAGGAATATTATTTGAACATATCTTTCATATTCCATAATTTGAAAATAATATTTTTGGGGTAAAAATGCAAAAAGCACTCTTGAACCGTCAAGCGGCGGAACAGGAATTAAATTAAACACACCCAAAGTAATATTGTAAAGTGCAAAAACACTTAAAAATTCATTTAAATAAGGCACCTTATATCCAAAATATGCGTAAAGAACAAGTGCAACAAACGCCATTACAAAATTTGTAACAGGTCCCATTAATGCCGTAATTGCCATTCCTTTCTTAGGGTCATTGAAATTATTCGGATTTATGGGAACAGGCTGAAGCAAAAGAACAAAGCCCACCCAAATAAAAAGTGATGCCAAAGAGCTTAAAACAGGAATAAGCTTTGAAATAAAAAGTCCGGCAAGAATTATAGTTGCATATCTCGGGTTTATGTGTTTTAAAGGATTAAGCGAAAGTCTGCCTTGCCATTTTGCGGTATTATCCCCCAAAAGATAGGCAGTATATCCATGCATAATTTCATGAGGCAACGTACACATAAGAAGTACAACCACATAAATTAAACTGCTTATTAAAGTATTTATCAT
>CAYPIJ010000053.1:0-11778 GCA_964410755.1 uncultured Oscillospiraceae bacterium
AGTCATATTAATGTTGTATAATAAAATAACAGTATAAAATTGAAAGGTGAGTGCAAAAAAATGTTTTTTTCAAGCTTGTTGGATATTCCCAATCAACTTGCACTTTTTTCAGGGATAGGAATAAACGACTATATAGATATTTTACTTATTGCATATCTTGTGTATTGTGTTGCAAAATTTTTTAAAGATACACGTTCAATTCAGGTTTTAAAGGGAATTGTTGTACTTATAATAGCATTACAATTGTCTGAAATTTTCAGACTTAATACAATAAAATTCATTTTGGAAAATGCAATGCAAATGGGAGTTTTTGCTCTTATTGTTTTGTTTCAGCCGGAGCTTAGAAACGCACTTTCAAAAATGGGAAGAAGTAAAATTCCTTTTTTAAATTTTGAGGAAGCAAAAAACAACGACCTTTGGTATGATGTTATAAAAAGCATTTCAAATGCATCAAAACAGTTAAGCGAAAAGAAAGTGGGAGCTTTGATTGTTTTGGAAAGAAATGCAAAAATTCTTGATGTTGTTCGTACAGGTATAATTTTAGAAGCTAATGTTTCAAGCGAATTGCTTATAAATATTTTTTATCCGAAAGCGCCTTTGCACGACGGTGCAGTTATAATTTCGGATGGTAAGCTTAAATCGGCCGGTTGCTTCTTGCCACTTTCTCAAAATGATACGTTGGACAGTGAATTGGGAACAAGGCACAGAGCCGGTCTCGGCATTTCTGAGTCTTGCGACTGCGTTGTTGTTATAGTTTCGGAAGAAACGGGAAAAATTTCACTTGCTTGCGACGGAGCATTAACAAGAAATCTTACTCCGCAGGTTTTGGAAGAAGCTTTGAAAAATCTTTTGTTGAAGCAAGACAAAACAACAACAAAATCAAAATGGAAAATGAAGTTAAAATCAAAAGTAAAAAAAGATAAAAAGTGAGGTGTTTAAGGGTATGAAAGAAAAAATTAAAAATTACTTAAATAAAATTTTAAACAAAAATTTTGCCCTTAAAGTTACTTCTCTTGTTGTTGCGGTGCTTTTGTGGTTTTATGTGCAGATTGCTCAAAATCCGGAAGTAAGCTACGATATTTTGGAGGTTCCTATTACAATAACCGGAGAAGCAAACATTAACAGTGACGGTTTTGTTGTAAGTGAAATACCGAAAAATTTAAAAACAAACGTAACGGTTAGTGTAAAGCGTTCTATGATACATCGTTTGGACGCATCTGATTTAACTGCTGTTGTTGATGTTTCTCAATGCGGTGATACAGGAGATTTTTATCTTCCCGTAAAAGTAAGATCAAATGACAGCGAGCTTACTGTTGTAAGTAAAAAGCCATCCAATATTTCCCTTTATATAGACAGAATAATAACTGTTGATAAGGTAATAAACGTGTCCTTTGACGGAACGCTGGAACCGGGATATTACATTGATAAGGACAATGTTTCCGTAAATCCCTCGAAAGCGACAATAAAAGCACCGGAGCTTGAAAGTGATAAGGTTTCAGAGGTGAATGTTTCAGTGGATATGACAAACGTAAAATCCACAGTAACCAATATTTTTCAAGGTATAATGGTTGATTCCAAAGGGGAAACGGTAACAGACAAAAACATTAATTTTGTTACCGAAGGAATAAGTGTGACAGTGCCTGTTTATAAAAGAAAGACTGTTCCGGTGGTAATTAAGAACGCACCGTCAGACATGGAATATAATTTAAGTGAAGAACAAATTGAAATTGCGGGAAATGAAAATGTAATTTCTTCCATATCGGAAATTGAGGGATATATTGACGGCTATGACCCCGATGTGAAGAAATCTTCTTATACAGTAACTTTAAAATTGGGTAATAATATTATTTTGCCCGAGAAAAAGAATATTACCTGTTATCCCGTTTTGGAAAATGAGGAAAAAACAGACACAAATACAGCAAAAAAAAATTAAATACATTAAATTAACTTTTCGGGAGAACGTTTTTGTAACCGGTGGTAAAGTCCGCGAGCGAGCTTATGCTTGCTGAACCGTTGAAATTACGGTACCGACGGTGGAAGTCCGGAGGGAAGGAAGGAGAAATTTTTATGAAAAATACAAGAAAAATTGTAACAATGGGACTTTTTGCGGCCATATCGGTGGTATTGGTATTTTTAATACATCTGCCGTTTCCGCCTTTACCGTTTTTGGAATATGACATTGCCGATATTCCCATATTGCTTTGTACTTTTTTGTGGGGACCGCTAAGCGGATTTATATTGACTGTGGTTGTAAGTGTGTTGCAAGGAATGACCGTAAGTGCCCAAAGCGGAATTATCGGTATTTTTATGCATATTGTTGCAACAGGGGCTTATTGCGTTGTCGGCGGACTTATTTACCAAAAAAACAAAACGAAAAAAAATGCAGTTGTTGCAATAGTTTTGGGGGCTGTTTCCATGACTTGCGTTATGGTTGTTTGGAATTTGCTTGTCACACCTCATTTTATGGGAATGCCTGTAAGTGCCGTAGTTTCTCTGCTTCCGTGGATTGTAGTTTTTAATTTTACAAAGGCATTAATTAACGGAGTCGGTACTTGGTTTGTATATAAACCGGTGTCGTCATATTTGAAAAAAGACAAAAAAGTTAAACTGTAAGCGTTTTGTAATTGACTTGTAACATAATTTGTGATATAATAGTAGCATAAATGATGAATAAATGTCAATATTTTTAGGAAAGGGGAGGTTAAGATGAAAAAGATATTATCAATCATGCTTGTTGCAATTATGCTCGTTTTTGCAATGACTGCCGTTTCTTTTGCTGCACCTGAATATATAGGGCTTTACGATAACAGCGGAAACGCCTCTATGCTTTCCGTAACAAATCCCAATAAGACTTACAGTACAACTTATTCAAACTCTTGCTCTGTTTCGGGCTTTGCAACAGCAGGCGCCAAGGTGTATGTTTACAGTTATGATTCTTCTGTTGGATCATACAAACTTTGTTATGAAAACGGTGTTGCTTTAAGTACTTCTGTTGGTGCTTCCGGTATTTTTGTTATTCCGGTTAAGCTTTCGGCAGGTAGCAATAAGTTTATGATAAGAGCGGAAAAAGACGGACTTTACAAAAATGTGCCTATAAGTATAAATGTTTTAAGCACATCGATGTTTTCCATTAAATCTGTTTTGAGAGGAATAAAACTTAACTAACGGATTTTGTTTAAAATTATGAATAATCAAAAAAGGAGTGTTTGTTTTGAAAAGAGAATTCTTTAAAACAATGCTCCTTTATTTTTTGGTAATTACCGCACTTTTTTTAACTTTGAATATATGGTCGGGAAAAGAATTATGGTCCGATGATTACAGTTCATTTCTCTATAGTGTAAAAAGTTTTTTCACAAACAGCGAAAGCGAAATGTTTGTTTCAAAAACTTCTGTTCGTACATCGGATTGTTACAGTGTTAAATGGATAACACTTTCTTGTGACGACAAAAAAAGTGTGTCATATTTGGGTGAAGAAAATTATGAAAGCTTTAACAGTTTTTTGTCTTTGGTAAAAACAGATATTACAAAGGCAGGAACACTTTCTTCCGTAAAAAGTGAAGATTTTAACAATGCTTTTAAAAGTAACGGTATATGTGTAAAATTCAGTTCTCATGTTTCCGTTTGCGACTATTTGCAGTGTGATAACACATTTTTCGATAATTTTGAAGAGCCGTATTCGGATATACTTTTTTTCAGTATTCCCACGGATTCGGCAACAACAAAATATCTTTATTTTAAAGATAAAAAAACAAAAATGTACTATCGTATGCCTGTAGACTACACAAACGATAAGTTAAACGGTGAATTATCGAGTATTATGAGTGCCAACGTAAATGTTGCCGATTCTTTCAGTTTTGAACTTAATTTTGACAGAAAAAACGATAATATGGACAGAATTTTAATAGATTCACTTGTGCCTGTATCTCTTTTTGATAAAAATATTAAAGTTTTAAATGCGGAAAGTATCAGATATGATTCTCACAGCGATATTTATGATTCTGTTTTTAAAGCTTTCAACATAAAGAAAAATTCTGCTCGTACATATACCGATGCTGACGGTGTAATGTGGTTTATTGAAAATCATGCTAATTTGAAAGTGTATGAAAAAGGTATTTTTCAGTATGAAACTGACGAAAATTTTGATGGCATTGCCATAGGTGACGGAGATAATGCTAATTCTGTTATTATGTTTGCCAACAATATTTATAAAGGTTGCTTAAGAAATGATGCGTTCTTATGTTTGGAAAGTGTTTCTGAAGAAGACGGAATAACAACTTATAAATTTTCTTATGCAACGCCTTACGGAAGCTTGTATACAAAAGACGATTACTGTGTTGTTATGAAAGTAAAAAAAGGAAACGTTGTTTTTTACAGACAACAGCTTTTAAATATTTCTTTGTCGGAAAAAAATTCTATTGTCGGCAGTCTTTTGAATGCTTATGACAATATGTATAATTCGGAATTGTCGAAAACAAAATCCGAATTGACTATTGTTAATCTTTATCCCGTAAATGTATATAATAAAAACGGTAATGTTGAGCAAAAATGGTACGTTGAATTTTCCGACGGTTCGATTGATTTTTTGTAAGGGTGTGAATGGTTATGGAATGGAAAAAAGCAAAAAATATACTTATAATTATGTTTTTAATGATAGATGTTTTTTTGTTGGGCTTTAATTTTTTCCAATCTCCAAAAAGTAACGGAGATTATGAACAATTAAATACAATGCTTTTAAAAAACAATATTCAACTTTCAAAAAATGTTTCTTTAAAAAACAAGAAAAATGTTTTTGTTTATGAGTATTATTTTTTCGATGTGAAAGAAGAATTGAAAAAAACGTTGTTGGGGGAATATTTTAAAACAGAAAAAAATGAATTTGTTTCCAAAAATAAAAAAGCCACTTTAAACATCAACGGAAATAAAATTTCCTATTTTAACACAAATCCGAATTTTGACGGTTTTGGAAGGGTAAAAGAAAAAAACGTTCAAAAAAAGCTTAAACCGTATTTGAAAATGTTGGGGATTGAAAAATATGCAAAATTCGATAAGGTTGTTTATGCGGACGGTGAATATACGGTTACATACAATTTTTTTGTAGATAACAATCAGCTTTTTTCTTCTTCGCTGGAATTTGTTGTTTCGGAAAAAGGAATACATAAAATATTGGGGAATTTAAATGTTCCCGATAAGGCAAAAGGCTATAAATTTGAGCTTTCCAATATTGAGACAATTCTTGTAAGCTTTAGCCAAAATGTTAATTTTTCTGATGTTACGGAAATAACTGAAATCACTTACGGATATTTCATTTCCGAATATGAAAATGCGGTTGTTTCACAGGCGTTGCCCGTTTATATGATAAAAGCTTCGGGCAATACTTATATATATGACGCAAGAGACGGAGTTGATAGCTCTCAAAGAAGCCTTTTTGAGGCGAAAAAGTAATTTTGTTGAAAGGTAAAAATAAAAATGAAAAAATTTTTAATTATAGATGCAAACAGTATTCTCAATCGTGCATATTATGCCATTCGTCCTTTAACTAACGACAATGGACTTCATACACACGGTATTTACGGATTTTTAAATATACTTTTAAGAGAAATTGCGGACGAAAATCCTGATTATATAGCTTGTGCTTTCGATGTTTCCCGTGTTACATTCAGAACCGAAATATATAAGGAATATAAAGGGACCAGAGGGGAAACACCGGAAGATTTGAAAGAGCAGTTTGATCCTTTGAAAAATCTTTTGCACGCAATGAATATTAAAACTTTGGAAATGCCCGGTTTTGAGGCTGATGATATAATAGGCTCTGTTTCCAAAGAATGCGGCGATAATAATATAAATTGCGTTATTTTAACAGGTGATAAGGACGATTTACAGCTTATAAACGATAATGTTTTTGTAAAGCTTATAATAACAAAAATGGGAAGAACCGAAACCACACTTACAGACGAAAAAGTTCTTTTTGAAAAGTACGGACTTACCCCTCCTCAAATGATTGAGCTTAAAGCTCTTATGGGTGATAAATCGGACAATATCCCCGGTGTAAAGGGAATAGGTGAAGTAAGCGGAATAAAGCTTGTTAAAGAATACGGAAATTTGGAAAATATTTACGAGCATTTGGACGAGCTAAAGCCAAGCTTGAAAACTAAGCTTGAAGAAGATAGGGAAAATGCCTTTCTGTCAAGAAGAATAGGAACAATAAAAAGAGATATGGCAATTGTTTCCGATTTTGAGGAATTTTCGGTTAAAGCTTATGACAATGAAGAACTTACAAAAGTGTTGGATTTCTTGAATTTTGAAAAATTTAAGGAAAAAATGGGGCTTTGTGAAGCCAAAGAAGAAAAAATTGTGGAAATAGAAACATTTTCGGAAGAAGATTTCAATAATTTGGAAATAGAAGAAATAATTTATTTTGTTTGCGGAGAAAATTCGGTTTATGTAAATTACAATGAAAATGTTTATATTTTGGATAAAGAAAATAAAAAATTTTCCGATGTTTTGAAGAACGAAAACATCAAAAAAATTACTTTTGACGCAAAAAGCTTAATGCATAATGGATTTTTGCTTTCTGAAAATACGGAAGATATGGGAATTAAAGCTTATGTTTGCAATCCGAAATACGGATTTTTCGATTTTTTCAAGATTTTTTCGTTTATTTATGTTGATGTAAGCGAATATAAGGAAGCTGTTTTTTATCTTCCGAAATTAAACGAAAAGCTTGACGAAATTATAGAAAAAAATAACCTTTCAAAAGTAAACGAGATGGAGCATAATCTTATAAAAATACTTTACGATACGGAATGCGACGGCGTTAAAATTGATATTTCAAAGCTTGAAGATTTAAGGAAAGATTTTCAAGACAAAGCAGATGAGCTTTTGAAAAAAATATATATTTTGGCAGGTGAAGAATTTAACGTTCTTTCTCCAAAGCAGTTGGGGGTTATACTTTTTGAAAAATTGGGACTTCCCATAATTAAAAAAACAAAAACAGGTTATTCAACAAATGCAGAGGTTTTGGAAGCGCTTACCGGTACTCACGAAATAATAGATTATATTAAAGAATACAGAACTTTAACAAAGCTTATTTCAACGTATATTGAGGGATTTTCAAATGCTATGGATAATGAAAACATTATTCATACCACCTTTAACCAAACACTTACAAATACCGGTAGACTTAGTTCCACTGAGCCAAATTTACAAAATATTCCCGTAAGAACACCGGAGGGAAGAAAATTAAGAAGTGTGGTAATTCCCAAAAATGACCTTTTTATATCTGCCGATTATTCTCAAATTGAACTTAGAGTTTTGGCGGATATAAGTAAGGACGAAAACTTGAAAAAAGCATTTTTGGAAGAAAAAGATATTCACACCTCAACGGCACAGTATATTTTTGAGGTTTCCGAGGTAACACCGGAAATGAGAAGAGCGGCAAAAGCCATAAATTTCGGTCTTATTTACGGCAAAGGTGCTTTTTCTCTTTCAAAAGACTTGAAAATAACAAGAAAAGAAGCTTCTATGTATATTGAGCGTTATTTGGGACAATATCCGAACGTGAAAAAATATATGACCGACGTAGTTGAGGAAGCAACGCAAAAAGGTTATACTGTAACGGAATATGGCAGAAGACGATATTTCCCCGAGCTTAAAGCAAAAGGTATGCAAAGAGCCGCAGGTGAAAGAGCGGCACTTAACAGCCCCATTCAGGGAACTGCCGCCGACATAATAAAGCTTGCTATGATTAACGTTTACAATGTTTTGAAAAAAGAAAATTTAAAATCAAAGCTTGTTCTTCAAATTCACGACGAGCTGATAATAGACTGTGTAAAAGAAGAAAAAGAAAAGGTTAAAGAACTTTTGAAAAACGAAATGGAAAAAGCTGTAAATATAAGCGTTCCTCTTACTGTTTCCATTGAAGAGGGAACAGATCTTAACGATTGCAAATAACAAATAAAGATACAGAAAAAATTAATTAAGGAGAATTAATATGAATATTGAAAAAATAATATCGGAAATGACTTTTGAGGAAAAAGCCTTGTTTTTAACAGGCGGAATGAAAGATATGGCGACAGCTGAATTTGAACAACACGGAATTGAGCCTCGCCAAATGGCAGATGGTCCTCACGGAGTGAGACGTTCAAGAGAGAAAAATTGCACAAGCTTTCCAAATTTGTGCTTGCTTGCTTCAACATGGGATAAATCCATGGCTGAAAAAATGGGTAATTCAATTGCTGTTGATTGTATAAAGCACGACATAGATATGATACTTGGACCCGGTGCAAATATAAAAAGAACACCTCTTTGCGGAAGAAATTTTGAATATTTTTCCGAAGACCCTGTTCTTTCCGGTGAAATGGCAGCATCATACATAAAAGGCGTTGAAGATTACGGCGTTGGAACTTCTTTAAAGCATTTTGCGGCAAACAATCAGGAAAAAAACAGACAAACAATAAGTGTTGAAGCAGACGAAAGAACATTAAGAGAAATATATTTAAAGCCATTTGAAATTGCTGTAAAAAAAGGAAAACCATCTTCCGTTATGTGTTCATATAATAAAATCAATTCTGTTTGGGCTGCGGAAAATAAATTTATTTTGGACGTGGTTTTGAAAAAAGAGTGGAATTTTGACGGATTTGTTGTTTCAGACTGGGGTGCCGTTCAAAATATTTCCCGTTCGGTTCATGCAGGTTTGGATTTGCAGATGGCAAGAAATTCAAATATTGTTGCCGAGCTTAAGGAGGGGTTGGAAAAAGGTATTGTAACTATGGACGAGATTGATGAGGCAGTAAGAAGACTTTTGAAATTTGTATCCAAAAACAATAAAAAAGAAATCAATTACAACCGTGACGAACAGCATAAAATTGCTCAAGAAATCGCATCTGAGGGAATTGTTCTTTTGAAAAACGATAACGAAGTCTTGCCTTTGACAAGTGAAAAATACAAAAGAATTGCGGTTGTGGGTGAATTTGCTTCTTCACCGTTAATTGCGGGTCAGGGAAGTGCCGAAGTTTTAAATGCACAGGAATATTTGGCCAGTCCTCTCAATGAGCTTAAAAAAGCATTGCCAAAAAGCGATTTTACATTTATAGAAACATACAAAAAGGCGGAAATGCCGAGAAATATGCTTTGGCCGTTTATGTATGAGGAATTTATACCTGTATTGAATAACTTTGATGTTGTTGTTTTGTTTGCAGGCTCTATGGAATCGGAAGATACTGAAAAATTTGATAGAAATTCCATTTTCTTAAATCCCAATTATCAGCTCTTTATTGATGCTTTGGCAGAAGAAAACAAAAAAGCCGTTGTTGTGTTACAATCGGGAAGTGCCCTTGCTGTTGGTGAATGGAATGACGGTGTTGACGGAATTGTACAGATGTATCTCGGTGGAGAGGGTGCCGGTACGGCAATAGCAGATGTTTTAACCGGTAACGTTAATCCATCGGGAAAATTGCCGGAAACATTCCCCACAAAAGTAAGAACAGATATTGATTATCCGGGAGACGGTTACAAGGTTGAATATAACGAAAGATGGCAGGTTGGCTACAGATATTACGATATGCATACAGACGAAATTGTATATCCTTTCGGTCACGGACTTTCATATACAAAATTTGATTACAGCGATTTAGCTTTGAAAAATGTAGGAAATACTGTTGAAGTTACGCTTAAAGTTAGAAATATCGGAGAATGTGACGGTAAAGAAGTTGTTCAGCTTTACGTTTCCGATGATGCTTCAACTGTTTCAAAGCCTGTTAAAGAGCTTAAAAAGTTTGAAAAAATAAGCCTTAAAAAGAGTGAGGAAAAAGAAGTTAAATTTATTTTAACTTATGACGACCTTGCATATTACAATATTTCGTTGCATGATTGGGTTGCGGAAAATGGAAAATATACCGTTTCAATCGGTTCTTCTTCACAAGATATAAGACTTAAAGGTTCATTTGTCTATGAAGAAGAAATGCCATATACAATGAAACAAACAGGAAAAGATATGATAGGATAAAATTTTAAAAGAGTTGCTTTTTAGTGAAGCAACTCTTTTTTATTGTAACATTTTTCAAGCATTTGAATAAAGTGTATTGAGGGTGATAGAAAAATGAAAAACAATATTTTGGTTTTGGGCGGAGATAAAAGACAGCTTTATTTGGCAAAAAAAATGAAAAATAAAGGTTTTAACGTTGAAATTTACGGTTTTTCCGATGTTACAAGTAAATTTAATGTTTCCGAAAGTTTAAAAGAAGGTATGCAAAAAAACGACGTTGTTATATTGCCTATGCCGGTTACAAAAAACAATGTTTCTTTAAATGCACCGCTGAATGATTTTTATATTTCTTTGGAAGAAATATATTCAAATATTAATGAAAATCATTTTTTCTTTGGTGGGCTTTTCAATGAAGATTTTTGCAAAAAAACAAAGAAAATTTACGATTACGGAAAAAATGAAGCTTTGCTTTTAAAAAATGCTTTTCTTACCGCTGAGGCAACATTGGAAATAATAATTTCTTCTACACCTTACAGCATATTTTGTTCCGATGTTTTGATTTTGGGTTACGGCAGAATAGGAAAGGCACTTTCGGAAATCTTAAAGAATTTGGGTGCAAATGTTACCGCTTGTATGCGTAAGGAAACGGATTTTGCAATGTGTGATTTGAAAAATATTTCAACTATGGAATATAAATTTTTGAAAGAAAAAATAAAAAATTACAAAACGATTGTGAATACCGTTCCATCAATTGTAATTGACGTGGAAACAGCAAAAAATATTTCAAAAGATGCAATTGTTATAGACGTAAGTTCAAAAGAGGGCGGATGTGATTATAATGCACTGAAAAATAACAACATTAAATATATTCACGCTTTGGGATTGCCCGGAAAAGTATCGCCTGAAACATCGGGAAATATAATTTTTGAAATTATATTAAAACAACTTGAAAGGGACTGAGAAAAATTTGGAAACAATAAAACTCGGTTACTGTTTTACAGGTTCATACTGTACATTTTCAAAATCTATTGAAACGCTTGAAATTCTTTCAAAAAAAGCTTACGATATATATCCCATAATGTCCGAGCATGCGTATTCGACGGATACTCGTTTCGGAAAAGCAAAAGACCATATTGCAAGAATTGAAGAATTGTGTAAAAAACCGATTTTACACAAAATCGAAGAAGTGGAGCCTATAGGTCCGAAAAAATTTATCGATGTTCTTGCGATTGCACCTTGCACGGGGAATACAATGTCTAAACTTTCAAACGGAATATCGGATACTTGTGTTATTATGGCGGCAAAAGCTTCTTTAAGAAATTCAATTCCCGTTGTAATAGGTCTTGCCACAAATGACGGACTTTCTCAGTCCGCCAAAAATCTCGGAATACTGTTGGCAACAAAAAATGTATATTTTGTTCCTTTGGGGCAGGATTCTCCCATTAAAAAACCAACTTCTTTGGTGTGTGATTTTTCAATGATTGAAAGCACGATTGAATGTGCTTTAAAGGGAGAACAGATACAACCGCTTATATTTTAAAATTTAAAGAAACGGAATGTGATAAAAACACATTCTGTTTTTTTGTCCGATAGTGCAAAACTATTGTCCGAATTGGTATTGAATAAATTGGGCTTAAAATGTATAATAATCTTATGAAATAAATTGCAAACAGAAAGGATTTTTTTAAAATGTACGATATAAATAAAGATATAATTCCGCAATTTGATATTTTGTCCGATGTTTCTCCTTACGGAGACGGACATATAAACGATACTTACGTTACAAGCACGTCGTC
>CAYPIJ010000054.1:0-11607 GCA_964410755.1 uncultured Oscillospiraceae bacterium
ATATTATATATAAGAAAAGGAAAAAAATCTATGTATTTAAAAAGAATTGAGATGACGGGATTCAAGTCCTTTCCGACAAAAACCGTTCTTGATTTTACAAAAGGAATAACAACAATCGTGGGCCCAAACGGTAGCGGAAAAAGCAACGTTTCCGATGCTGTTCGTTGGGTTTTGGGCGAAATGCGTCCGAAATTACTCAGAGCCTCAGGAATGCAAGACGTTATTTTTTCGGGTACACAAAAAAGAAATCCCCAAAATTATGCAGAAGTTTCCATTGTAATCGACAACACAAACAAAGATTTAAAACTTGATTTTTCAGAAGTTGTAATTACAAGAAAACTTATGCGTAGCGGTGAAAGCGAATATTTCATCAATCGTACTCCATGCAGAATGAAAGACATAAGCGAGCTTTTTATGGATACGGGCTTGGGAAAAGACGGCTACAGCGTTGTTGGTCAAGGAAAGGTTGACGAAATCATTTCGGGAAAGCCCCAAGACAGACGTAACTTTTTTGAAGAAGCGGCAGGAATTTCAAAATATCGCCACAAAAAAGAAGAAGCACAAAGAAAACTTTTGCAAACTGAAGATAATTTGGTTCGATTAAACGACATTATAGGAGAGCTTGCTGTAAGGCTCCCCTCTTTAAAGCGTGCATCGGGAAAAGCACAGCAATATGAAGAAATTGCAAGAAATTTAAGAGAATCACAACTCAGAACCACTTGCTATAACATAAGTAAAAACAGAGAAAAACTGAGCAATCTTGAAGAAAAAAGAAAAGCTGTTTCGGAAAATATTGAAAAAATCAAAAACGAGCTGGATATTCTTGAAAAAAATTCTTCCGAACTTTCTCAAAAGCGCAGAGAAGCCGATTTACTTATTGAAGAGCTTTACAAAAAAGAAAAAGATTGGGAATTCAATATTTCCGCCTATGTAAACCAAATTCGTCTTTACGAACAGGAAATAAAGCACAACGAAGACGAAATCAAAAACATTGAAGACGAACACGAAAACGACGAAAAAAGACTGAAAAAATATAAAATTCTTGAAGAAGAACGAGATAAAAAAATCGACGAATTAAAAATCAACAAGGAAAAAATCGAAGAAGAAATAAAAGCCTTTGATGTTGTTTTGGAAAAAATCAAAAATGCACAAGAAGAAATTGACGGGCTTTCGGAGCTTGTAAGCTCATTGGAATACAACAAAACTCATCTTCTTATCGACAAAAACACAAAAATGGGCAGTATCAAATATTTAACGGAGCTTGAAAAAAATTACGACGGCTACCAAAAATCCGTAAAAGAAGTATTGCTCGGTGTGAAAAACGGCAAAATAAAAGATGTAACAGTTTACGGAACACTTTCCGACATTATAAAAACAGACAAGAAAAACGCAACGGCATTTGATGCAGTTTTAAGCGGCGCGCTTCAAAACATTGTTGTGGAAGACGAAAACGATGCAAAAAAAATCATAAACTATCTTAAAAAACATAGCTTAGGTCGTGTTACATTTCTGCCAAGAGGAAAAATAAAAGAACAAAACTTCAACTTTAAATGTGCCGAAAACGAAAAAGGTGTTGTGGGAAAAGCAAGCGAACTTTTGAGCTTCGACAAAAAGTTTTACGGTGTTGTTTCTTCCCTTTTGGGAAAAACACTTATTGTTGAAACTTACGACGACGGTGCGAGAATTTCCAACAAATACAATTCGGAATTTAGAATTGTAACTCAAGATGGCGAAGTTTTCAGAGCAGGCGGTGCCATTGTCGGAGGAAACATTTTAAAGCAATCCGGCTTTATGTCTAAAAGTGCCGACATTGAAGAGCTTAAAAAACAAGTTTCCGACGCTGAAAAAGAAATTAACGAAAAAGATAATAAAATTCTCGATTTAAAAGGTAAAATAAGCGAGCTTTCCAAAGCTTTGGAACGAGAAAAAGACGGGCTTACGGAATTAAACGAGAAAAAAGCATATTTAAACTATGTTCAACGTGCAATTTTTGACGAAATTGAAAGCCAAAAAAATCTTGTTGCGGAACAAAACGAATATTTGGAAACTATCGACAAAAAGAAAAACAGAATTGAAGAATTAAAAGAAAAAAACGAATCCTTGCTGGAAGATATAGAATTTAAAAACGAACAAATATCACAGGCAAAGGATAATTTGGGAAGTGTGGGAACACAAAACGAAGAAATCAAGGTAAAAAAAGAAGAAATCGAAAAAGAATTTTCCCAAATGCAAGAAGAACAAAAGAAAAAACATGAAGAACTTTTAAATGCGGAACAAAAAAATTCCGAGCTTAAAAACAAAGCGTCAAACGCTCAAAACGCAATAGAAGCAGACACTTCCGAAATATGGGAAAAATATGAAATTACATATTCAAAAGCACTTGAAGAAATCGGAAATTTCGATTTTGACATTGAAGAAGAAACGCAAAGATTGAAAACCTTGAAAAACAAAATGAAAAGTATGGGTTCGGTAAATACCGATGCCATAAAGGAATACGAAGAAGTCAACGAACGTTTTACTTTTTTAACAAATCAGCGTGACGACTTGGAAAAAGCAAAAAAAGAATTAAACGGAATAATCGACGAAATGGAAACGATTATGAAAAAAGAATTCAAAGAAAAATTCGAGCTTATAACCGTTAAATTCAAAGAAACATTCAGAGAGCTTTTCGGAGGAGGACAAGCAAATTTAAGACTTACAGAACCTGACAACCTTTTGGAAAGTCCTATTGAAATCGAAGTTCAACCACCGGGCAAAAAATTGGGAAATCTTTCCCTTTTGTCGGGGGGAGAAAAAGCCTTTACGGCAGTTGCACTTTTGTTTTCCGTGCTTTCGTTAAATCCTCTTCCCTTCTGTATTTTCGACGAGGTTGAAGCGGCTTTGGACGAAGTAAACGTTTACAGATTTGCACAATACCTTGAAAAATACAAAGATAACACACAGTTCATACTTATTTCACACAGAAGAGGTACAATGGAATGTGCAGACACACTTTACGGTGTAACAATGCAAGAAAAAGGTGTATCAACGGTAGTTTCCTTAAAGGTAAACGACGTGTTGACAGACAAAGCATAGAAAGAAAGGAAAAAATATTATGTTTTTATTCGATAAATTTAAAAAAGGACTGCAAAAAACGAAGGAATCTGTTTCAAAAAGCATCGATAACGCACTTAAAGTTTTTAAAAAAATAGACGAGGAACTTTACGACGAACTTGAAGAAGCAATGATTTTATCGGATATGAGTGCCGACAGTGCCTCATACATAATCGAAGAATTAAGAAAAAGAGTAAAAGAAAAACGTCTTACGGAAGCCGACGAATTAAAGGTGGAAATTAAAGAAATCGTAAGCGAAATTCTTGATACAGACAACAAATTGAAAAAAGAAAACAAACCTTACGTTATAATTTTGGTAGGTGTAAACGGTGCCGGCAAAACAACAACCGCAGGCAAGCTTGCATACCAATTTTATGAAGAAGGAAAATCCGTTATAATGGCCGCTGCCGATACATTTCGTGCAGCCGCAACGGAACAGCTTGAAGTTTGGGCAGAACGTGCTCACGCAGATTTCTTTTGCGGAAAGGAAGAACAAGACCCGTCATCTGTTGTTTTTGAAGCCGCAGAGCATTTGAAAAACACAGGCAAAGACGTACTTATTTGCGATACCGCAGGCAGACTTCAAACAAAAAAAGCCCTTATGGACGAACTTGGAAAAATCCACAGAGTTCTAAAAAAGCAACTTAATTGTGATTTTATCGAATCACTTCTTGTAATAGAAGCATCAACAGGACAAAATGCCGTTTCACAGGCTGTAAGTTTTTCCGAAGTTGCCGACCTTACGGGTATTGTACTTACAAAGCTTGACGGAACATCAAAAGGAGGCGTTATTATCCCCCTCGTTCAAAAAACAAATCTCCCGGTTAAACTTGTAGGCGTTGGAGAACAAATAGAAGATCTTATGGAATTCAACCCGAAAGCTTATGCAGAAGAATTATTTTAAAAAAATCACATAAAAAACAGTGTAAAAACGAAAGAGGTATTTTATGGAAAAAGGAATTAAAAAAACCATTATCGCCGTAATAGTGGGACTTTTTGCCGTTCTTGCCGTAGGTGGCGGAATTTTGGCTTATCTTTTCTATTCGGAATTTTTGGAAATCAAAGAAATAGGTCAGCAATATGTTTATGTATTTTTCAAAAACATTTCGCTTAACGTAACAGTGCAAGTAATAAGCTTTATTTTAACATTTCTTTTAATATTTGCCAATTTTCTTATAATGAGGAACGTTTTAAGGAAAATTGACGTTTCCTTTGAGTATTTCAAAAAAATACTTCCGCTTTTTGTAATTTCGTTTTTGCTTGCATTTTTTGTAAGCGGATATATAAAAAGCAATATTGCCACTCAATATTTGAATTTTGCCAATTCGGTGGAATTCGGAGCTGTAGACCCCATTTTCGGACGTGACCTTTCATACTATGTTTTCGTCCGACCTTTTGCAAAAGCAATCACAGACAGTGTTTTCGGAGTTCAGGCAATTACAACAATCATAATTTTTTTGGCATACATTCTCCTTTACAGCCGTTTGGGTTCATTTACATTCAAAGACCTTTTAAATCAACACGGAATTTGTGTTCATATTCTCACAAATTGTACAATTCTCCTTTTGATATGGTCAATAGAATACCGTTTTAAAACCGAAAGTGTGCTTTTCTCGGAATTTAACGGTTTAAACGGTTCAGGATATACTCAAACAAATATTTGGCTTAATTTTTACAAATTTATGCCTGTTATACTTTTAACCTTGTCATTAATTGCCGTTATTTGCATATATAACAACAAATTAAAATACGCTTTAATGTCAATTCTCGTTTATCCGGGGCTTTTAATATCCATATTTTTAATTTCGCTTTTTGTTCAATACATTATAGTTGAACCATCGGAAGTACAGGTTGAAAAGCCATATATTCAAAGAAATATCGAATACACCAGAATGGCTTACGGTCTTGACAAAATAAACGAAACAAAATTCAAAGCAGATAACAGCCTTTCAAAAGAAGCTGTTTCGGAAGAAACGGAAACTCTTGAAAACATAAGAGTAATCGATTATGATTCTTCAAAAATCATTACAAATCAGCTTCAAAGCTTGCGAAATTACTACCAATTTAACGGTCTTGACATTTCAGTAAGCGAAATTAACGGCAAAAAAACGCCTGTTGCAACAGCTGTAAGAGAAATAAAAAAAGATAAAGACACAACCTTAACAAAAAATTACATTAACGATAAAATGCGTTTTACTCATGGTTACGGACTTGTTTCCATGCCTTTAAACAAAATTTCCGAAGAAGGTCAACCTGTGTTTTACGCAAAAGACATTCCCTTAACATATTCGGAAAACTCCCCCGAAGTTACACAACCGAGAATATATTATGGTGAAACGGACGACGAATATTCCATTGTAAACACAACAATAAAGGAATTTGACTATATCCACGGTGAGGATACCATTGAAAACGTTTACGACGGTGAAGGCGGTCTTAAACTTAATTCTTTAAACAAGGCAATTTTCGTTTTAAAAAACAAAGACTACCAAATTCTCGTTTCAAAATTCATAACAAAAGACAGTAAAATTCTTATTAATAAAAACGTTTTGGAAAGAGTGAAAAAAGCCGTTCCATTTTTGGATTTTGACGACAACCCTTATGCCATAACAGATAAAGAAGGCAAAATAAAATGGATAATAGATGCGTATACAAAAACAGACAGTATACCGTATTCGCAAATGTACAACGACGAATTTAACTACATCAGAAATTCGGCAAAAGCAGTTGTTGATGCTTACGACGGAACTGTTAAGGTTTATGTTACCGACGAAACCGACCCGCTTATTATGGCATACAAAAAAATGTATCCCACTGCATTTGCTTATGAAGAAATGCCGGAAGACATTAAAAAATGCGTGAAATACAACGAAAACTATTTCAACATTCAAATTGAGATGTTAAAACGCTATCACACAACAGATACAACAACATTCTATAATAAATCCGATGTTTGGAGCGTTGCAAACGAGCTTAAAGATGACCAGGTTCAAACTCCCGTTAAGCCCTACTACACAATGATGAAGCTTGACGGAAAAGACAGCACAGACGTGGTTCTTATGATTCCCTTTACCATTTCGGAAAAGGAAAATATGGTTTCTTGGCTTGCGGTAGGTTCCGACAGCAATTGCTACGGAGAAATGACACTTTACACTTTCCCACAAGGAAAAAATGTATACGGACCTTTGCAAATTGACAAGAGAATTAACTCCGATAAAGACATTTCAAAGGAATTGACACTTTGGGGACAAGGTGGAAGCACAGTTATAAGAGGAAATATGATTGTTGTACCGGTGGAAAATTCCCTTATATATGTTGAGCCTATTTATATAACAAGCGAAAAAAATTCTTTTCCCGAGCTTAAAGCGATTATCGGTTCATACAACGATAAAATCGTTATGAGAAACACAATCGGAGAAGTTTTGGCAGAGCTCTTTGTCGATATTCCCGAAACAAAGGCGGAAGCCTTAAAAAACACCGCAAACGAGGAAACAAACGAATTTATCTCGGAAGAACCGATAACAAACATTGAGGAAGAAGAAACAACAAATCCGCAAAATACCGATGAAATAAAAGAGGCTTACAAAAAGGTAAAAGAGGCCTCACAAAACGGTGATTGGGTTGCTTTCGGTGAAGCTATGAAAGAGCTTGAAGAAAAAATAGGTTACACTGAAGAAAATCCGCAAAATATCACCGATATTTCGGAAAATAACAATGACAACGAAAAAGAAAACAAAGACGATAAAGAAAAAGAGTCGAAAGACGAAAAAAAAGACAAGAAAAAGGAAAAAGATAAGGAAGAATAATGGATAAAAGATTTTTACCCGTAACAAAAGAAGAATGTGACATAATGTACGGTGGTGAACCTGATTTTGTGTTTGTAACAGGCGATGCCTACGTTGATCACCCCTCATTCGGAACAGCGATAATTTCCAGAGTTTTGCAGTCAAAGGGCTACAAAATTGCCATATTATCGCAACCGGACTATACATCAAAAAACGATTTTATGCGTTTCGGAAGACCGAAAATCGGTTTTTTGGTAAACAGCGGTAATCTTGATTCTATGGTAAATCATTATACCGTAAACAAGAAAAAAAGAAGTACGGATGCATTTTCCCCCGGCGGAAAGGCAGGAAAACGTCCCGACAGAGCCGTTATTGTTTATTCCAACAGAATAAGAGAAGCTTACGGTCAAATTCCCATAGTTTTGGGGGGCTTGGAAGCATCTCTCAGGCGTTTGGCTCACTATGACTATTGGAACGACAGAGTAAGAAGAAGCATTTTGGTTGACTCAAAGGCGGACTACCTCCTTTACGGAATGGGAGAAAACAGTATCGTTGAAATATGCGATGTTTTAAGGGATAAAACCTTCGAAAAGGTAAAGGACATTCACGGACTTTGTTACATTAAGAAAAATATTGACGATTTTTCGGAAAATGAATATGTTCTTTTAAATTCCTTTGAGGAAGTTAGGGAAAACAAAAAATTATACGCAATTTCAGCTTTAAAAGACCATAACGAGCAAAATCCATATATAGGAAAAAGGGTTATACAAAAGCATATTGACAGATATGTTGTGGTAAATCCTCCTGCGTATCCCCTTTCAACAGAAGAACTTGACAAAGTTTATTCCTTGCCCTTTGCAAGAACATATCACCCTATGTATGAAAAAGAGGGCGGTGTTCCTGCAATAGCGGAAGTGAAATTTTCAATAATTTCCCAAAGAGGTTGTTACGGTGGTTGCAACTTCTGTTCCCTTGCCTATCACCAGGGCAGAATTGTAACATCAAGAAGCGAAAAGTCGATTTTAACGGAAGCAAAACAAATTATAAACGAACCTGATTTTAAAGGCTATATCCACGATGTCGGCGGTCCTACCGCAAACTTCCGTTTTCCCGCTTGTGAAAAGCAAAACAAGGTTGGTGCTTGCAAAAACAGGCAATGCCTGTTCCCCACTCCTTGTAAAAATTTGCGAGTTGACCATAGCGAATATTTGGGGATTTTAAGAAAATTAAGAAGCCTAAAGGGTGTTAAAAAGGTTTTTGTTCGTTCGGGAATACGCTTTGACTACCTTATGGAAGAAAAAGACCCCACATTTTTCAAAGAGCTTGTGGAACATCACGTTTCCGGACAACTTAAAGTCGCACCGGAGCATTGTTCCAATCACGTTTTGAAATATATGGGAAAACCGAAATTTGAGGTTTACGAAAAATTCCAAAAGAAATTTTACGAAATCACAAAAAAAGTGGGAAAAGAGCAGTATCTTGTTCCCTACCTTATATCCTCACACCCCGGTTCAAGACTTGAAGATGCTGTTGAACTTTCACTATATTTAAAGAAAAATCACATTTCACCGGAACAGGTACAAGATTTTTATCCGACACCGGGAACGGTTTCAACGGCAATGTACTACACGGAATTGGACTTACAAACCTTAAAGCCCATATTTGTGGCAAAGGAATACAAGGACAAAAATATGCAAAGAGCGTTGCTTCAAACGTATAAAAAAGAAAACGAAAAAATAATAAAGGATGCTTTGAAAAAAATAAACAGAGAGGATTTAATTCCCGTTTTATTACCGAAAAGCAATAATTATAAAGGAGATTACAGAAAAAATGGCAACAATAATGGACGGAAAGGCGTTAGCCCTAAAAATAAAGGAAAATTTGAAAATAAAGACAGAAGATTTGAAAAAAGCAGGAAAACAGGTAGGTCTGGCGGTAATCGTGGCAGGAAATAATCCCGCTTCAAGGATTTACGTAAACAACAAAAAAAAGGATTGCGAATATATAGGAATAAATTCCTACGAATATGCACTTTCGGAAGATGTAACACAAGAGGAAATTTTAAGCCTTATCGATAAGCTTAACAATGACGAAAAAATAAGCGGAATGATTGTTCAGCTTCCATTACCCAAACATATTGACGAAAGAGCCGTTATAAACAGAATAGCACCCGAAAAGGACGTTGATGCATTTCATCCCGAAAACGTGGGGAAAATTATGATTGGCAATTACGGTTTTCTTCCCTGCACACCGGCGGGTATTATGGAGCTTTTGGAAGAATACCGCATTGAAACAAAAGGCAAAAATGCGGTTGTTATAGGAAGAAGTAACATCGTCGGAAAGCCTATGTCAATGCTTCTTGTAAACAAAGATGCAACGGTAACCGTTTGCCACTCGAAAACGCAGAATTTAGCCGAAATAACAAAAAAAGCAGATATTCTCGTTGTTGCAATAGGAAAAGCAAAATTTGTTACAGGCGATATGGTGAAAGATGGAGCTGTTGTTGTTGATGTGGGAATGGACAGAGACGAAAACGGTAAGCTTTGCGGTGACGTTGATTTTGAAAGCGTTGCACCCAAAGCATCATATATAACACCTGTCCCAGGCGGAGTCGGACCTATGACAAGAGCTATTTTGATGAAAAACGCCGTTACAGCAGAAGAAAATAAATAAAATTTTATTTTCATTGTCATTTCGACTAAGGTAACTCCGCAACCGCATGGAGAAATCCCCTCCCCTATGATTGAAGAAAGTAAACGATTATGCAAAGAAGATTTAAACAAAAAGAGATAACATAAATATACAATATATAGATTAGGAGAACAAATATGAATTTGAAAAAAATTTACAATTTCAGTGGATTTGGCGGTATTTCTGACATTTTCACATTTGCAGGAAGCTGTGGAAAATATGACGGTTACGACTGCAAAGATACCGTGAAAACAGACGATGGATTTGTTTCAAAAAAAGAAAGTTTTACTGTAAATGCAAAAATAACCGATAATGACGGTGTTTTTGAAAGAATTGACACCATTAAAAACACATCAAACAGCGATATAACACTCAATCATTATGCATATCGTTTTTGTTTTGAAAGCGGAGATTACGACGTTTATACGCAAACCTCAAATTGGCAAAACGAAAGCGAGGGCAAATGGAATGAATTGGGCTCAAAAATAAGCGTTTTTTCCGATACCGTTCGTAGCTGTGACGGTTCCGCTCCCTTTATTGCCCTTTGGAACAGACAAACCAACAAAGGAATAGCGTTCCATATTATGCCCCAATATTCTTGGGAAATTTCTGTTATGAAAAGAAGTCCCGAAAGCTGTAGAGCGCATTTTACAGTGGTTGAAATTTCAATTAAGGACAATTCTCTTTCCATACCTGTAAAAGCAAGCGAAGAATTTACTTTGTCGCCTATTTTATACTATGAAATAAACGATAAGGTTTCTATGGATTGCCATAAATTGCATAAGTATTTCAATGAAAAATATCCCAAAAAAAGAATGCCTGTTTTGTATAATTCCTGGATGGCATTTTTCGATAATATCAGCATTCCCAAAATTTTTGAACAGATAAAAGAAGCAAAAGAAATGGGCTGCGAATATTTTGTTATCGATGCAGGCTGGTTTGGAGACGGTAACTGGGAAAGATACATAGGCACTTGGGAAGAATATGAAAACGGAAGATTTGGCGGACGATTAAAAGACGTAAGTGACGAAGTTCACAAAAACGGTATGAAATTCGGCTTGTGGCTTGAACCTGAAAGAGCTTTGAAAAATGCAAAAAGCGTTTCCGAGCACCCTGAATATTATTTCAATGCAGTTGACGGCAGAGGTTACTTTATTGATTTTGCAAACGATAAGGCAAGAGAATATATAACGGAGCTCACCTGCGGTTTGGTTGAAAAATATAACATTGATTTCTTTAAATTCGACTTTAACGAAAGCATTACTTATGATAAAAGAAATACAGGCTTTTCGGAATACAAAAAAGGTCACACAAAATATATTGAAAAATTAAAAAGAAGATACCCGGATATTTATCTTGAGTGCTGTGCATCGGGCGGTGAAAGAATGGAGCTCGAACAAGCTCGTCTTTTTGACGGAATTTGGTTTTCCGACAATCACAGCCCTTATGAAGGTCTTACAATAATCAAAAATACAATAAGAAGATTACCGCCTTATTGCATTGAAAGATACCTTTCTTTGGTTTCTTTGGACGGCTTCCCCGCTTCCTACGGCACGGACAACACAATTAGAACTCTTTCCGCAAACAACGGAACATGGGGCAGTGTTGTGAGCGTAACAGACGAATTTATAAAAGGCTTTTATCGAGGAGGAAGTGTTGGATTAAGCTGTAATTTGGCTAAACTTGAACCTACCTTTAAAGAAAGTATAAAAGAATTCATTACAAAATACAAGGAAGAAAGAGATTTTTGGATAGGTGCAACAGCAAGAATTTTATGCGATACAGATACAATTTTGGCTCTTCAATATGAAAATAAAGGCAAAATTAAGGTTGTTGTAATTACAACCGTTGTAAAACAAATGAGCTTTACTTTCTATCCCGTAATCGAAAATAAAGATTACACCGTAAACGGTGAAAAGAAATCTTACAACGAGCTTACAAAAGACGGTATAACTATAAATGGAATAAGAGAAAATTACAGTTATACATTTAATATTGAATAAAATGAACATTTTTTCAAAAAATTTCATATAATAAT
>CAYPIJ010000055.1:0-11593 GCA_964410755.1 uncultured Oscillospiraceae bacterium
GATATGTTTTTGGATAATTTACGGAATTAAGCTTAAAAAACAAAGAATATATTTGAAAAATAAATTAATTTTCTGTTATGTTTGAAATAATTTCTTTAAATTGTTCTTCGTCTGAATCAAGAATTTCAAGTTGAGCGTGAATAATTGATTTTATTTTCGATTTGTAGATTGAATATTGTTGTTTAAGATTTTCAAGCTCCAACTTTTGTTCCGTAAGATTTTTGGAAGCCTCGCTTATCATTTCGTCACATTTTAATTTTGCATCTTTTAAAATGTTTTCCGCCTCTTTATATGCGTTTTTCTTAATTTCGTCCGATACGCTGTGAGCGGAAACAACCGTATCTCTCAAAGCGTTTTCCATAGCTTTGTATTCCTTTATTGCATCGGAAAGAACGGTGTTTTTGTCTTTTAAAGCGATATTTTCCTTATAAAGCTTGTCGTAATCTGTGCTTATGGCGTTTAAAAAGTCGTTTACCTCATTACGGTCAAAGCCGATTACTCCGCTTTTAAAGGTTATGTTTTCAAGTTCTATAGGTGTGAACATGGTGTGTTAAGCCTCCCTTAAATATATTTTTTTATTATAATTTTATGTTTGTCTTTTTAGACATACCGGACTCATTTTCAAAAATGAAACGTCCGTATCTTTTTATTGAGATAACGTCACCCAAATTAATGGGAGATTTATTGTCAACGGTTACGGTGTGGTTTAGTTTTACGTTACCCCAAATTATGTATTGCTTTGCTTTTTCTCTGGAAAGTCCGCAAAGGGAACTTATAATACAGTCGAGACGCAAAGAAGAAACCGTCAGAAAAATTTCTTCAAAATTATCACATCTTTCAATTTTGTCTTCAACACTTTCAAGCTTTACGGGACTGTATCGCACTTTTTTCATATTTTCTTCCAAAAAATCGGCAACTTCTTCTTTTACTTCGATGTAATATTCACCGTCTTTTTCTGCAATATCGCCTATTTTTTGCCTTTTTATTCCCAAATTCATAATCGAGCCCAATATGTCCTTATGGGAAAACGATTCAATTCCCACGTTTCTTATTTTGAAAATTTTTGTTGGAATGTCGTAATAATCGAATTTTAAGGAAATGAGCAAGCGCTGTGAATTTTCTATTTTTGACGTAAGCATAAGTTCGTCTTTTAAAAATGAAAACAAAGTTTTCAGTCGCGCTTGCTCTTTTTGGTCGAGAAAATCGGAAAAAATAGGATAATTTTTTTGCTCTGAAGTTTCGAAAATATCAAAAATGTGAGAAAAAAGCATTTTTTCTTCTTTATCTTCGCATTTTAAAAGAATTTCCTGTTTTTTCATTTTTTAAAAGGGAAACACCACTTTATTGCGGAGTTCGTCTTTAAAATCACCCATAATTCCCATATTGTAGGGAACTATAAGGAAAATTCCTTTTGAAATTTTTTGAATATTTCCGTCAAGAGAATATACGGCACCGGATAAAAAGTCGATAATTCTCTTTGCAACTTCCGAATCTATTCTTTCCAAATTTACAACGATTGGTTTTTTTGTTTTCAAATGGTCTGCAATTTCTTTTGAATCTTCAAAAGTTTCCGGGTGAACAACAACAACTTTAAGCTGTGTTGTTGTGTGAATATTAACGATTTTTCCTCTTTTGGGGAGATTTGCTTGTTGGTCTCTTGAGTCTCTTAATTCTCTTGTTTCTCTTTGAGGCATCTCGGACTTCTTCATATAAGTTGTAACCTTTTCTTCTTGTATATCATCGTCATCGCCCGGGTCTAATAGTTTCCATTTTATCATAAGATTTTTAATATTATCAAGCATTTTTTTAAAATCCTCCGTTTTTATATATTTTTTTAGTTGTTATAATTTCTTTCTCCGAAAATGGTAGAACCTATTCTTACCATATTGGAACCGTTTTCGATTGCTATTTGATAGTCACCGCTCATTCCCATGGAAAGCGTTTCCATAGAAACGTTTTCGCCGAAATTAATGTCTTTTTTCTTTAAGAAAAGCTCATTGAAGTTGTAAAAAGTTTTTTTTAGTTCATCATCGTTGTATGTAGCGGGAGGCATCATCATAAGGCCTTTTACATTTATGTTTTCAAGCTCTGCGGCACCGTAAAGAATACTGTCGAGATTTTCTTCAAAAATCCCGCTTTTTGATTCTTCTTTTGTGTAGTTCACTTCTATTAAAACATCTTTTGTTAAGTCGATTTTTTTTGCACGCTTGTCAATTTCCTTTAAAAGGTCCAAGCTGTGTGCACTGTGAATAAGGTGAGTTTTGTCAATAATATATTTTACCTTATTGGATTGAAGATGACCTATAAAGTGAAATTCTTTAACCTCATCTTTCAGTTCTTCGTATTTTGTTAAAAATTCTTGAACATAGTTTTCTCCGATTGCATCGATTCCTGTTTTTAAAACTTCTCTTATCATTTCGGGAGGTTTTGTTTTTGAAACGGGCAAAAGGAAAATGTCTTCAGCTTTTCTTCCCGATTTTTCGGCACTTATTTTTATGTTATATTTTATTATATCAATTTTTTCGCTTATTGTCAATCTGTTTTCCTCCATTTCTTTTGTAATTTGCAAAATTTGTGCTATTTTGTTAATAATCGGAAACAATCATACCTTCGGATATGTTTTTTCCCGACGTAATAATCGAATCGTACAAAAGCAAATTGTTTGAATTTGAATTGTCTTCTTTTACCAATGTAAAGCCATCGCCTTTGCCTAAGATTTCAACTTTTTTCTTGTTGACAACACCGTCTTTTATTACCCAAACCAAATTTTCACCGTTTTCGGAAAATATGGAATCTGTCGGAACGGTAAGCCCTTTATGACTTGATTTTACAATATAAAATTCAAATTTTCTTTCTGCTAAATAATCTTCAACATTTTTCATAATGGTAAAAACGACAATTATTTTGTTTTTGTCGCTTATTATGGAATTTACCGTTGCGGGAATGGCATTTGCAACGTTTTCCGAAAGGGAAATGCGGTAGGAATTACCTTCTTTAAGTCCTTCAGCATCTTTTACAGACAAAGAAGCAATTATTTTTGCTTCAAAGTTATTTATTATGCGTCCGTAAACGTAAGGTGAAGTTTTTTCATAACTCACGGGCTTTGAATTCCAAAGTGTTTTAAATGAATCTGCGGTTATGTCCTTAACTGAGTCTGTTGTGATAGTGGTTTCATATCCGTCACTTGAAGAATAAATCATACCGGCGGATTTTGCCACATATTCTTCTTTGCTTCCCGTTATGGAATTTTCAAGTTCGTCTCTTTTTTGAATAAGTTCTTCCAATTGACCGGTTAAATCCTCTGTGTTGCTTGTGGTTACAATACTTAAAATTTCGGAATTTTCACGCTGTAAGCCTTCCAGATTGCCTGTGTGGGAATAATATGCAATATCACCCATTTTTGCTATAAGCGCATCGTTTATGTTATTTTTTGATTCTTCTTGTTTTTGCAAATTTTTTCTGCTTGTTTCAAGATAGTTGATTTTTTCGTTGAGTTCACTTATTTGAGAGCTTTTACCTTCGTCAACATCACCTGTGTAAATGGTTGCTGCGTGAGTGTTTGCAACAATTCTTGTCCCATCGGAATAGTTTATTATGGGAACACCTTTTTTTTCAGATGTAATCAATTCTTCTTCAAAAACGGAAATCCCTTTTGCCAAAACCACGTCTTGAATTTCACCCTCTTGAACAACGGAAGTATCAAAGGAGGTGGAATATCTGGCATAGCCCAGGGTTATGAGTGCAACGGCAAAAATAAGAAGAATGAAAATTGATTTGAAAGACGAATTTTTTTTCTTCTTTTTCTTTCTCTTTTTTTGTGAGGATATGTTTATATCTGCCACTTCTTTTCAACCTCTTTTCTCATAAATTTTGCAATTTCTTTCGGATTGTCGGAAAAATCTCTTGTATCAATCCATAATGCTTCTTCGTTTCTTCTAAACCAGGTAAGTTGTCTTTTTGCATATCGTCTTGATTCAAGTTTTATTTTTTCAACCGCTTCCAAAAAAGTCATTTTTTCTTCTTTGTATGCAATAAGCTCTTTGTAGCCGATTGCTTGAAGAGCAGTTGAAGAAGAAAAATCGTATTTTTCTTGTATTTTTTCAATTTCCTCCAAAAGCCCTAATTCAATCATTTTGTCAACTCGTTTGTTTATTCTTTCGTACAAAATTTCTCTGTCCGTATTAAGCACAAAAAAGAGAACATCATATTTGTTTTTTGTTGATTTTGTTATTTCTTTTTGCTCGCTCATTGTTATTCCCGATGTTTTGTACATTTCAATTGCTCTTATTATTCGTCTGTGGTTATTCGGGTGTAAAGTTTCGGCGGTTATTGGGTCGAATTCTCTTAAAATGCCAAGCATATATTCTCCGCCTTTTTCTTCATACATTTTTGTAAGCTCTTCTCTTAAAACAGGGTCACTGTCGGCTTTTGTTAAGTTGAAATTGTATATAACGGAGTTTATGTAAAGACCGGTACCTCCCGATAAAATAGGGATTGTCCCATTTTTTTGAATGTCTTCAACGCATTTTTGAGCGGTAACGGAATATTCGTTTACGCTGTAGCTTTGGCTCGGTGGGATAATATCTATCATTTTATGACAAATACCCTGCATTTCTTCCTTGGTGATTTTTGCTGTTCCGATGTCCAAATCTTTATATATTTGCATTGAGTCCGCAGACACGATTTTAGTATTCATAAGCTTTGCAAGTTCAACGGCACAAGCGGATTTTCCGGAAGCGGTCGGACCTGCTATAACAATGAGTTTATTCAAATTTATTATCCTCTTTTTTTGTTGTATTTTTGTTTTTTTTATCTTTTATACAATTATACCACATATTTTTTCAATTGTAAACCCTTTTTTCAAAAATTACACAAATGTTTATATGAGAAAGATAAAAAGTATTTTTTCAAAATTCTTGACAGCAGTGTTTTACTGTGGTATAATATGTTTATAAAACAAAAAAGGACGGAAAAAATTATGAAAAAGAAATTGTATATATCCGATACGGATAAAAAATTGTGTGGTGTGTGCGGAGGAATTGCCGAATATTTTGAAATTGATTCAACTTTGGTGCGTTTGGCTTGGGTAGTTTTTACGCTTTTGGGCGGCTCCGGTATAATTGGCTACATTATTGCCGCAATAGTTATGCCAAAAAGAGTTGATTAAGAGAAAATGACAAAGAAAGAATTGTTTTTTGAAATAAAAAAAAGGCTGGACGTTCTTTATCCGAAGGTTCATTGCACACTTGACTACAATACGCCTTTCGAGCTTTTGATTGCTACAATGCTTGCGGCACAATGCACAGATGCAAGAGTTAATATTGTTACGAAAGAAATGTATAAAAAATATAACACTCCGAAAGATTTTGCATCTCTGAGTGTGGAAGAAATCGAAAATGAAATAAAATCAACGGGATTTTATCACAATAAAGCCAAAAATATTAAAAAATGTTCTCAACAGCTTTTGGAACTTTACAGAGGTGAGGTTCCCGAAGATATGGAAGCTTTAACAGCTTTGGCCGGTGTGGGAAGAAAAACGGCAAATGTGGTTAGAGGAGAAATTTTTGGAGAACCTGCCGTTGTAATTGATACGCATGCAAAAAGACTTGCAAACAGAATGGGGCTTACGAAAAGTGATGACCCGGTGAAAATTGAATTTGAGCTGAAAAAATTTATTCCCGAAGAGTATCAGTTCGATTTTTGCCACAGTCTCGTTTTTCACGGACGCGAAATTTGCAAAGCACAAAAGCCTTTGTGCCATAAATGCAGTGTAAGAGATGTTTGTAAATATAAAAATAAAAATATGGGAGAAAATTAAATGGTACTTTATCTTTCCGTTGTAATTGCAATAATTGCGATTACAAGGTTTCTTGCCTATTGGGGTGTATATTTTTTAAAAAACGAAAATATAACACTTATAAAAGGCGTTTTGAATTTAACTTATGTGGAAAATACGGGAGCGGCTTTTGGAATGTTTAAAAATTCCACAACTGCGTTATCTGTTTTTGCAAGCTTGATTTTTATTGTTATAACTTTTTTGGTTGCATCGAAAAAGGTCACTAAAAAATCTTATCTTTTCCCACTTTCTCTTTTGGCAGGAGGGGGAATTGCCAACGTTGCCGACAGATTAAGTTTTGGCTTTGTGGTGGACTATATCGATTTTGCACTTATAAATTATCCCGTTTTCAATTTTGCGGATATTTGCGTTGTTGTGGGCTGTATTTGGTTATTTTTTACCGTATTGTTTGAAAAAGACGAAAAAAAAGAGGAATAGTCGAGATATGGAAGAAAAAAATTTTAATGCGGAAGCGGATTGCAAGCGAATTGACAAATATTTAAGCGAAGTTGATGAAAGCCTTACAAGAAGCCGTGTTCAAAAGCTTATTGAGGACGGCTTTGTGTTTATAAACGGTAAAGAATGCAACAAAAAAACAGCTGTAAAAAAAGGTGATGTTATAAATGTAAATATACCGGAGCCTGTTGTTTTAAATGCAGTGGCACAAGATATTCCTATTGATATAATTTATGAAGATGACGATGTTATTGTAGTGAACAAACCGAGAGGAATGGTGGTTCACCCTGCAAACGGAAATCCTGACGGAACACTTGTGAATGCACTTATGTACCATTGTAAAGGTAATCTTTCTTCAATAAACGGTATTATAAGGCCGGGAATTGTGCATAGAATAGATAAGGACACAACCGGTATTCTTATGGTTGCAAAAAACGATGAATCACACCTTTTTTTGTCGGAGCAAATAAAAGACCATTCCTTTGTGAGGGAGTATATTGCACTTGTTGACGGCAACTTAAAGGACGACAACGGTGTTATAAACAAACCTATAGGGAGAAGCGAAAAAGACAGAAAAAAGATGGCGGTAACTGACAAAAATTCAAGAGAAGCAGTTACAAATTACACGGTTTTGGAGCGATTTAGAGGATATACACTTGTAAGATGCAAACTTTATACAGGAAGAACACACCAAATAAGAGTGCATTTTTCCTCAATGGGGCACCCGGTAACCGGGGATAAGGTTTACGGACCGGAAAAGCAACCGCTTTTTTCGGGAGGTCAGCTTTTACATGCAACAAAATTGGGGTTTATACACCCAAAAACGAAAAAATACATTGAATTTGAAAAGGATATACCCGAAGATTTTTTTCAGGTGGTAGATAAATTAAGAAAGGTGAACAGATTATGAAAATTTCAGTTTTAGGTTCAGGCGGTTGGGGTACCGCACTTGCTTGCATTTTGTCGGAAAAGCATGACATTGCGTTATGGTCGGCATTTCCCGAAGAAATAAGTGAGATTTCAAAGACAAGAGAAAACAAACTTTTAAAAGGAGTAAAAATTCCTGAAAAAGTGGAATGTACAAATGATTTAAAATACAGTGTTGAAAGAGCGGAAATTGTGATATTTGCAGTTCCTTCTTTTGCTGTGAGAGAAACGGCAAAAAAAGTATCACCGTTTTTCAATAAAGATACTCAAATTGCGGTATGTGTTGCAAAGGGACTTGAAGACAGCACATTTTCAACTTTAGGTGAGGTTATAAAATCGGAATTGCCCGAAAACAGCAGAGTTTGTGCATTAAGCGGACCTACTCATGCAGAGGAAGTGGCAAGAGGAATCCCAACAACGATTGTTGCGGCGGCAGATGACATAGAAACCGCTCAAACGGTTCAAGAAAATCTTATGAACGATAAATTCAGAATTTATACTTCTGATGATATGAAAGGCGTTGAGCTTGGGGGAACCATAAAAAATATTATTGCGCTTTGTGCTGGTATTTCCGACGGTTGCGGTTATGGTGACAATTCAAAGGCTGCTCTTATGACAAGAGGTATACACGAAATTGCAAAGCTCGGCGTTAAAATGGGCGGTAAAAGGGAAACTTTTTACGGGCTTTCGGGTATTGGTGACCTTATTGTTACTTGCACAAGTATGCATTCCAGAAACAGACGTTGCGGAATTTTGATTGGGCAGGGGAAAAGTGCCGATGAAGCAATGAAAGAGGTAAATATGGTTGTAGAGGGGATAAAATGTCTTAAAGCGGTGTACAATGCATCGAAAATTTATGATGTGGAAATGCCTATAACAACGGAAGCCTATAAAATTGTTTACGAAAACAAAGACCCTAAAGAATGCGTTTTGGCTCTTATGACAAGGGAAATGAAACCCGAAATATAAATTCGAAAAATAAAAAAGTGAATAAAAAAGAAAGCCGGGTGGAAAAAATCCATCCGGTTTGTTACTTTTTTTAGAAATGAAGCTTGTTTTGCAACACGCTTTTTGCCATTTGCGCGTGTTCATCGGTAATAAGCAATGAAATCTCCGTTTCAGACGTTGTAATAAGGGAAACAGGAATTTTGTTTTCACAAAGAATTTTGAAAACTTTCGTTGCAATACCGCTTTCTGTCTTCATTTTTTCGCTTGAAATTAAAATTTTTGTGTTGTTGGATAAAATTTGCGTTGTAAGAGTTGCAAAATTTTCTTTAAATTTGTAAAGAACGGCAATAATTTTTGCTGTGTCCGCATCGTCAAGTGTGAAAGACAAATTTACCGTGTTGTTAAGTGGTGCTGTTTGGCTTATCATATCGATGCAAATATCCTGGTCGGACACTATCTCGAAAACTTTTAGTAAAGCGTCCTCGTTTGTGCTTATGTTGTTAAGCGTTACAAGGGAAACATTTTCTGTAAATTTTAATTCAAAATTGTTCATAATTTATAACCTTTCCTTTCAAAAAAGCAAATATTAAAAGACAAGGACGTCTTTCATTGAGTACATACCGTTTTCTTTTTGACTCAAGAATTTCGCCGCTACAATAGCACCGGTAGCAAAAATTTGTTTGCTTGTTGCTTTGTGAGTAATAGAAATCATTTCGTCATTTCCAGCAAACAAAACTTCATGTTCGCCAACGATTGTACCGCCTCTTATTGCGTGAATGCCTATTTCATTTTTATCTCTTTTCTTTCTTATGCTGTGACGGTCGTACATATATGCCATACCGTTATCGAGAGTTTCGTTTATTTCGTCCGCAATCATAAGGGCTGTTCCGCTGGGAGCATCGATTTTTTGATTGTGGTGTTTTTCAATAATCTCAATATCAAAGTTGGGGTAGAGAACCTTTGCCGCTTTATTTACAAGTTCAACCAAAAGATTTACACCCAAAGACATATTCGCCGTGAAGAAAACGGGAATTTCCTTTGAAGAATTTTTCAAAAATTCTTTTTGCTCATCTGTAAGTCCTGTTGTTGCAACAACAACGGGAATACGTCTTTTTTTACAGTAATTTACAAGTTTTTCAAGTTGTGATGGGTGGGAAAAGTCGATAATAACGTCAATATCTTCAACGCAATCGTCGTAATTGGTGTAAACATCGCATTTTATATCGTCTTTTTTTTCAAGGTCGAAACCGCATACCAAAATCGATTCTTCGTCGTTTGCTATGTCGTTTGCCAAAACATGACCCATTTTTCCGTTTATTCCGTTAATTGCAAGCTTTAACATTTTTTCTTTCTCCGTTTTCTTTAAAATTTTATACCGTAATTTTTCATGGTTTCTTTTAATTTTTCCTTTATTCCGTCTTCCGTTTTATAAAGTGGAAGTCTTACGTCACCCACATTCATATCGCATATATTCATAGCTTCTTTTATGGGGATGGGGTTGACATCGGAAAAAAGCGCATTTATAAAATCAAGCATTTTAAGCTGTAGATTTTTTGCTTTTTCAAAATCACCCTTAAGACAAAGCTCGCACAAATCGTGAGTGTCTTTGGGTAAAATATTTGCAACAACGCTTATCACTCCTTTTGCGCCTATGGACATAAGAGGAACAATAATATCGTCGTTACCGCTGTATATAGTCATTTCGGGAATTTTTGAGGCAATTTTGGAAGCGTAACCAACATTTCCGCTTGCTTCTTTTATTCCCAAAATGTTTTTTGTTTTGCTAAGTTCTTTTAATGTGTTAATCTCAATATTTACACCAGTTCTTGAGGGGACATTATATAAAATGCAAGGCAAATCCGTGGATTTTGCGATTTCGTTGTAGTGAACAACAAGTCCTCTTTGGGAAGTTTTATTGTAATAGGGGGTGACTAACAAAATGCCGTCAACGCCCATTTTTGTAACTTCCTTAGTCATCATAATTGCGTGTGCCGTATCGTTGGAACCCGTTCCCGCTATTATGGGAATGCGTCCGTTGGAAGCTTTTACTGCGGTTTTTACGAGCTGTAGATGTTCGCTGTCCGTAAGTGTGGGAGCTTCACCTGTTGTGGCACAAGCAATAATTGCGTCCGTTCCGTTTTTAACATGAAATTCAATTAACTCTTCATATTTTTCAAGGTTGGGACGATTGTCTTTTGTGAATGGGGTAATGAGTGCTACACCGCTTCCGGTGAATAACGCTTTTTTCATTAAAATCACTCCAAAAAAATTTTATAAATTTTTTAAAATTTATATGTAATTTTCAGCACAAAGCAATTCTGCCAAAAGTACAGCACCGCCTGCCGCACCTCTTAATGTATTATGGGACATACCGACAAATTTTATGTCAAAAAGTGTGTCGTCTCTGAGTCTGCCTATTGAAATAGCCATACCGTTTTCCAAATTTCTTTCGGATTTTATTTGAGGACGGTCGTTTTCTTCAAAATAGTGCAAGAACTGTTTAGGCGCTGACGGAAGATTGAGTTCTTGTGCTCTTCCTTTGTAGCTGTTCCATCTTTCAATGATTTCTTTGTTTGAAATCTTTTTATCGAAAGAAACGTAAACTGCAGCTGTGTGTCCGTCTGTTACAGGTACTCTTATGCATTGAGCTGTAAAGAGGGGAGCTTTTGCCGGAACAATTTCACCGTTTTCGATTGTACCCCAAATTTTGAGAGGTTCTTTTTCCGATTTTTCTTCTTCTCCACCTATGTAGGGGATAACGTTATCCACCATTTCGGGCCAAGTTTCAAAGTTTTTACCTGCACCTGAAATAGCTTGGTATGTACAGCAAAGAACTTTTGTTACTCCCAAATCCATAAGAGGGTGAATTGCGGGAACATAGCTTTGGAGTGAGCAGTTGGATTTAACTGCGATAAAGCCTTTTTTTGTTCCCAATCTTTTTCTTTGGTAAGGTATAACGTCAAGATGGTTTGCATTAATTTCGGGTATTACCATTGGAACATCGGGAGTAAAACGGTGTGCTGAGTTGTTGGAAACAACAGGGCATTCACGTTTTGCATATTCTTCTTCTAATGCTCTTATTTCGTCTTTTTTCATATCTACTGCGCAAAAAACAAAGTCAACTTTTGAAACAACCTCGTCAATATCTGCGGTTGCATCCAAAAGAACCATATTTTTTACGTTTTCGGGAATAGGAGTTGCCATTTTCCATCTGGGAGCAACAACCTCTTCGTAAGTTTTTCCTTTAGATCTTGCACTTGCGGCAAGTGCCGTTACGGTGAACCAGGGGTGATTTTCCAAAAGAGTAACAAATCTTTGTCCTACCATACCCGTTGCACCAACAACGCCAACATTATATTTTTTCACTTAAAATCATTCCTTTCGAGGGTATATTAAAAATTTTTAAAAATTCACTTTCTATTATAA
>CAYPIJ010000056.1:0-11254 GCA_964410755.1 uncultured Oscillospiraceae bacterium
AATAAAATGTCATTAAATTGACAAAAAGGAGAAAAATATGAAAAAATTAATTTCATTATTCACAGTTTTTCTGATGATTTGTTCGTTCGACTTTACGGCAGTTGCCGATGGTGACACTGCTACAAATTATCAAGCAATCAGATTTTCCACTGCGGGCGATAATGTAAAACGTGGGTTACCTCACAATTCAACAGGCTTACAACTTTCGTTGGAAGGCACAACAGACGGTGAAAATTGGGTTGCAATCAACAACAACGCAAACGTTGAATACAGATCTTTGTTCAACATTGCAAAAGTAAGCGAAACAGGTCTTGTTACAAGAGTATTTGCCGAAAACGGTAACGGTGTTGCTCCGATTTTGGCAGCATACAAAAACTCTGACGGTTCAATCGTAACAACAAAAACAAATGTAATTCTTCATAATACAGAAGACAGAGTTAAATTTATTAAAGATTTTTCAACTCTTACAAATTTCGAAAATTTTAAAGCGGAAGATAAGTATCAGCTTAACGGTTTTAACGTTTTAGACATTTACAAATATTATGCAGATAGTGCAACAGATAAAAACCAACCAATCAACAGTACTACCGGTGCAAACACAATCAGAGACGAAGATATTATGGAATTTTGGTTTTACGATACTTTAAATTCTTCAAACGACATAAACGTAAGAAATGGTGGTACTGCCGATACAAGAGATTTCAGTATGCATATCGGATTCGGAACAGAAGAATATGTAATTACAGAAGATTTTGATAAAGAACACCCTGCAACACTCAACAATATAAAAAGAACTGAAGGCTGGCATCAAGTTACTGTAATGCTTTGGGGCGGAAGTACAAACCAAGTTGATGCAAAACAACACGTTGTAGCATACATAGACGGTGAAGTTATTTTTGATAAAGCTGTTACAGACGGCACTTTAGGTGTAGATTATATGTGGTATGTATCACAATATTCAAGCGCAGAAGCAGGCAAAACTTATATTTCGGATTGTAAATATTATTCCACAAGATTAAATGGATTATCATTACCTGTAATACTTGATACTGAATTTAAAAATTTTGTATACGATAAATCCGATTCAATATATAAAGTTTTAAGAAATGGTGCTAATGCTTCCGATTCTAACAATGTTGATTTCAACTCAAAAAATCTTGCAACAACAAACTATGTAAAAGCACAAGCATTTTATAATTATTATATGCCGGGAGAAGTACAAAACGGCGGAGAAATGAGAATATACGACCCAAATAGCGGTGAACAAGGTGGAACAGGAACAACTAATAACGATACAGTTTACGGTGGAAAAGTTTATACATTTATGACAATAAATAGCGCCAATAACTTAGAATTCAATGTAAAAGTAAGTTCTACAAGTGCCGGTGATAATCAAATGTCCGAAAAAATAAGTTATTCTTCCGAAACTATAAATACCGGGCATACAGCTTACAGACTTTCTCAACCTTTGCTTTACGGACAAGATACCACAACAGGTTACTACCACGACATAACAAATGACGGTGTAATCGGTTACAGCAAAGTAAAAGCAGGTGTTCGTTATATGAACCACTATGACAACGAAGTTGATGTTATGGTTTCAATTGCACAGTACGAAGACGGAAAACTTATTGATGTATACACCGAAAACACAAAATTCGGAACAGGAACAACAAGAGATATCGTTCAGGAATTTAATGTTGGAGATTCAACAAAAACTGAGTTTAAAACATTTATTTGGAGAACAGCTTCATACAATCCAGATAGTAGTGTTTATCAATATTTATTACGACCTTACGAAGATAAGAATAACACAACAGCAGAAGCATACACATTCGGTCCGTTTGGAAGAAAATAATAATACATACTAAAAAAGAGGGCTTTTAGCTCTCTTTTTTTATTGTTTTTTAAACTTTTTACAATTATTTCTGTATTTTTTCGAAAATATACAATGCATTCCGTGGAAAAAACGAAAAAAACATGATATAATTTTGAAAAAACACGAAATACCCAAAAAAAGAAGGAATAATTTATGTCAAAACTCATTTTTTGTCAAAACTGTACCATATATAAAAAATTAGACAAAAGCATACTTTGGGATTGCTTTATAACAAGTTCTTTTGAAGAATGTATAAAATACATAAACTGCTATTTACCGAAATATATAACAGTTTCAGACGAAATGCTGGAATTTTTACCGAATTTATTGAAACACATAAAAAAACAATATGAAGAATTTCCATCCATATTCATATACAGCCAATCGAAAATATTCGATTCACTTACAGACGAAATTGCAAAAAGGCAAATTATCCATGCCGACAAAATCCCCCTTGAAGTGGATAATCTGATAAATTCAATTTTATTGCAATATGATTTTTCACCGAAACTGAAAGGCTACACCTATATTAAACGTGCATTATATGAAGGCTTGCTCAATGACGGGGTTTACATAAACATTAAAAAAATACTTTACCCAAACATTGCAACCATGTATTTGGTAAGTGATTGTTCTGTTGAAAGAAGTATTGCATTTTCCGTGTTAAAAGCTTACGAAAAAAGCGAAAATATGAGAACAGTTTTCGACAACGAAAAACGTTGCCCCTCCAATTTACGATTTTTAAAGCATTTTTTCATTCTTCTCAAACAATCATTGGTGGCTTGCTAACACAAAAAAACGGGCTTTGGAAAGAATTATTTTCCAAAGCCTTTTTTTATTTATATGAATATCTTTTTCCGTTAATAATATCGTATTCAATCATTTCAAAATCTTTCACCTTGTCTGCATATTCACCCTCGATTTTTTTAACACGTTCAAGCTTTTTATTTTTCATTGCACTTGTTTCATAAACAGGATACTCGCTGTAAAAATCATTCAAAAATGAGAAATACCAAGGATAAGAATCAAGCGATGCAAGCTTTGCCACCTGAAGTCCCAAATTACCGGCACTAATTTCTTTTGGAAGGCTGAAATCGTCGCCCAAATCGTAATTTGCCCAAATAACGTAAGGTGTACGATATAACTGCTCATATTTATAAGTTTTAAATGTGCCGTCATCACCCACAACAAAACCACCGTCACGATATGTGCTTCCGTCAGTTCCCAAAAGCGGTAAATGGTCACCGTACATAACAAGAATTGTAGGTTCGTCCTTTGTTTCAAAATAATCCATAAGCTTTTTAAACATCATATCGGCATCATAAGCACCTTGTGTAAAATCTTTCAAGCCTGCAAGGTCATTTTCCTCAATTTTATCACTTGTAACTTCAATATCATAGCTGTCGTATCTTACTTTTTCGTAACCACCGTGATTTTGCATTGTAACACCGAAAAGGAAAAGTCTGTCGCTTTCTTTTTCCTCATACATTTTAATAATATCGTCAGCCATTACGGAATCGGAAACATACCAGCCCTTTTTTTCGGGATTTTCCATATCGTCAACGCTTACAAACTCGTCAAATCCCATAAGAGGATACGCTTTATTTCTTCCATAGAAATTTTTCTTATAGGTATGAAAAGCAATTGTGTCATATCCGTTTTCTTTAAAAGTCGATGCCAAAGACGGTGTTTGCGTTGTTATTGACTGAATATAAGGATACACACTTGATGGCAAAAATCTTGTTGTAAAGCCTGTTAAAAATTCAAATTCGGGCATACAAGTTCCCCCTGCAAAAACAGGTGACACAAGTTCCCCTGCTTTCCCCTCTTTCAAAAGCTGTCTGTATGTTGGAAGAGGATCTTCCGAAAATTCAGCATCTGGAATAAGTGATGGGTCCCACCAAGCCTCATTTTGAATAGCAATGATATTAGGTCTTTGCGTTTCTGTTTTTGTTGTAACAAATTCGTCGGAAGAATACTCATTTTTCAAATCAGCCATAGTTTCTTTTGAATAATTTTCAGGTTTTTCTATTATAATATCACCTATACGAGGGAAAAACGTAAGAATAACACCATTTTCCAAAAAATTGGATTTTGGGTCAAAGGCAGCTATTTGAATATTATGGTCTTTCATAAATTCGTGTCTGAAAGAACGGCTTATTGAAGTTAAATAGAAAGAAGTCACGCAATAAACCGCCCCCAAAACTGTAATTATAATTCTTGTAGGCAATTTCACATTGAGTTTTTTTCTTTTTTTGTTTCTTCTTACAAAATAAATGCAAGAAAGAATTAAAATCAAAAGTGCAATTCCGTCCGAAATTCTAAAAGGAATTTGTACAAAAGAGGCAATATTTCCAACGTTTTTAACCAAAAGCAAATCTGTTGGCAAAAGCGGATCTCCCGTTATTGTGCAAATAACTTCATTTGCAAAGCTTAAAATATAGAAAAATGCGGAAGAAATAATATTGACAATGCTTAATTTCGGAATAAAAACCAAAAGTCCCGCTTCAATTCCCAAAATAAAAAGGTAGGAAAGAAGCCATTTTAGCAAAAAGCTACCACCGCCAAAAAACTTAATCACACTTAAACCGTAGGTAAGGTGCATTATTTCCATAGCCAAAAATATGAAAAAGCCCGACAATAAAAAGCCTTTAATATCTATATTGCTGTTTTTCACAGCGTTAAATCTTTTCTTAAAAAATTCTTTCATTTATATCCCTACTTCCCTTTTAGCATAGCACATAATGAAACATTATACATCATTTTTGTGAAAAAATCAAGGTTTTTATCATATTTTTTGTTTTTTAACAAAAAAATCTTGACAAACTCCGAAAAAAGAGTTATACTTAATATGATATAGAGAGATTGGGAGATGTATCGTAACAAAATGTGCTTTTGCATGTTTTGTTTTGGTATATCTTTTTTTATGGAAAGCAGGTGAATTTATGGAATTTGAATTTAACCCGATTATTGCGGCTGTGAGAAACGAAGAAGAACTTGAAAATGCCGTTAAATCCGATGTTGACGTTATTTTTTATCTTTCGCCCTCTTTGTTTACTTTGGAAAATGTTGTAAAAAAGGCTCATAATGAAAGAAAAAAAATATTTATACACATTGACCTTGCAGACGGAATTGGCAAAGACAAAAGCGGAATAATGTTTGCAAAAAATACGGGTGTTGACGGAATTATCAGCACAAAAATCAACATGATAAGAGAAGCAAATGAAATCGGCCTTACAACTGTACAGCGTTTTTTCATAATAGATTCTCATTCCGTTGATACAACAGTCGAAGCCTTGAAAACGTCAAAAGCGGATATGATTGAAGTTATGCCCGGCGTTGTATACAAGGTTATAAAAAAACTGAAAAACAAGCTTTCCGTACCGGTAATTTCCGGGGGCTTAATTGACGAAAAAACTGAAATTTACGAAGCATTAAAAAACGGTGCATCGGCAATTTCAACCGGAAAAACAGAACTTTGGAACGACTGAAATTATTTTGGAAAGGTAATTTGAAAAAATGAGTAATTTAAAAGAAAAAAAGCTCTATTTGCTTGATATGGACGGCACAATTTATTTGGACGAAAACCTTTTTGAGGGAGTAACCGAATTTTTGGAATATATTAAAAATATCGGTGGAAAATATATGTTTTTAACCAATAATTCCTCAAAAAGCGTTGATAAATACATAGAAAAAATGAAAAAATTGGGAATAAAAACAACGGCTGACGATTTTCTAACTTCAACCGATGCATCAATTTTGTTTTTAAAGAAAAAAAACTACAACAAAATTTACGCTTTTGGAACAACATCTTTCAAAAATCAGCTTTCAAAAGCAGGGCTTCCGATAACGGATAAGCTTGAAGACGGAATTGATTGCCTTATGATGGGATTTGACACAGAGCTTACCTTTAAAAAACTTGAAGATGCTTGCATTCTTCTTAACGACAAAAATTTGGACTACATAGCAACAAACCCCGATTGGGTTTGCCCCACTGCTTACGGATATGTTCCCGATTGCGGTTCCGTAAGCCAAATGCTGAAAAACGCAACAGGCAGAATGCCCCAATTTATAGGAAAACCGCAACCCGAAATGGTAAATTTGGCAGTTGAAAATTCACCTTTTGAAAAAAGTGAAGCTGTTCTTATCGGCGACAGACTTTACACTGATATTGCTTGTGGTGTAAACGCAGAAATTAGTACAATATTTGTGCTTAGCGGTGAAGGAACTTTGGAAGATTTGGAAAAAAGCGAGGTTAAACCGGAATTTGTTTTCAAAGACATAAAAGCCTTGCTTAACGATGAACTTTTGAAAAAATAAAATCAACAAATAAGATAAAATAAAACAATATAAAAGATACAGAGAATTTGGAGACGTATCGAATGAAGCTTTTTAATGAATAAAGGCTTTTTTCGGTGCGTTTTTTATGTAAAAAAGGAGGAAACAAAAAATGTATGATGTAGCTGTAATAGGCGGTGGTGTAATCGGCGGAATGGTGGCAAGAGAACTTTCAAAATATAACATTAAAGCTTGTATTTTGGAAAAAGAAAACGACGTTGCAATGGGTGCAACAAAAGCCAATTCCGCAATTGTTCACGCAGGCTTTGACGCCGAAAACGGAAGCTTGAAAGCACGTTTTAACGTTAAAGGCTCGGAAATGATGGAAAATGTTTGTAAAGAATTGGGTGTAAAATATAAAAACAACGGTTCTTTGGTAATCGGTTTTAACGAGGAAGACAAAGAACAGCTTGAAAGTCTTTACGAAAGAGGAAAGAAGAACAACGTTAAAGAGCTTGAACTTTTAGACAGAGAAAAGCTTGTAAGTCTTGAAAAAAACATTTCAAACAATGCACTTTACGCTCTTTATGCTCCTACAGGGGCTATTGTTTGTCCCTACGAGCTTGCAATAGCTTCAATAGGCAACGCTATGGATAACGGAGTGGATTTATTTGTGAATTTCGAGGTTACAGCTTTGAAAAAAGAAGGAGATACCTGGAAAATAGAAAGTAAAAACGATATTATAAATGCAAAATACGTTATAAATGCGGCTGGAGTATATTCCGACAAAATCGCAAAAATGGCAGGAAACAATTCTTTTGAAATAACTCCAAGAAAAGGTGAATATCTTCTTTTGGATAAAGAATGCGGAAACACTGTTTCGCACACAATTTTCCGTTGCCCAAGCAAAATGGGAAAAGGTATTTTGGTGTCCCCCACTGTAGACAACAATCTCCTTTTGGGACCAACCTCGGAAAACATTGAGGATAAAACAGACAAATCCACAACGGAAAGCGGAATTGCAAAAGTTATAAAAGAAGCATGCGAAAACGTTGAGGGAATAAAATTAAACAAAGTTATAACCTCTTTTTGCGGTTTGAGAGCAGTTGGAAATACAGGTGATTTTATCATTAACATAAATTCCGAAAAATTTGTAAACCTTGCGGCTATTGAATCACCGGGACTGTCCTCCGCACCTGCAATTGCGGAATATACCGTTGAGCTTTTGGAAAAAGACGGACTTGTGCTTACGAAAAACGAAAATTTCAATCCCATAAGAAAATCAATGCACGCATTTAAAGATGCTGACATTGAAACGAAAAACAAAATGATTAAAGAAAATAAAGCTTACGGAAAAATCGTATGCAGATGTGAAACCGTTACCGAGGGAGAAATACTTGACGCAATCCGCACAAACCCGAAAGCAAGAGATTTGGACGGAGTAAAAAGAAGAACAAGAGCACAAATGGGCAGATGTCAAGGCGGTTTTTGTTCACCCTATATTGTTGAACTTTTATCAAAGGAATGGGGCGTTGACTATACCGACGTTACAAAGTCGGGCGGAAATTCCGTAATAAACATTGGAAAAACGAAAGGGGAAAACAAATAATGAAAACAGTTGAGCTTGTTGTTATCGGCGGAGGACCTGCAGGTATGAGTGCGGCGATTTCCGCTTACAAAAAAGGTGTAAACGACGTACTTATTTTGGAAAGAGACAAAAATTTGGGCGGAATTTTACAACAATGTATTCATAACGGCTTCGGACTCCATAAATTTAAAGAAGAGCTTACAGGACCGGAGTATGCGTGGAAATATGAGAAAAAAGTAAGAGAATTGAATATTCCTTTCAAGCTTAACACTATGGTGCTTGATATTACAAAGGACAAAGTCATTACAGCAACAAACGAAGATGACGGAATTTTTCAAATACAGGCAAAAGCCATTATTTTGGCTATGGGCTGTCGTGAAAGACCGAGAGGCGCTTTAAATATTGCAGGAACTCGTCCATCAGGAATTTTCACTGCGGGAACAGCGCAAAAATTTGTTAATATGAAAGGCTATATGCCGGGGAAAAATGTTGTAATTTTAGGTTCAGGTGATATTGGGCTTATTATGGCAAGAAGAATGACCTTGGAAGGTGCTAAAGTTCACGCTGTTTGCGAGCTTATGCCCTACTCTTCAGGCCTTAAAAGAAATATTGAACAATGCTTGAACGATTTCAACATTCCGCTTATGTTGAGCCACACAGTTGTGAAAATTCACGGCAAAGATAGACTTGAAGGTGTAACGATTGCAAAGGTTGACGAAAATCGTAAGCCTATAAAGAAAAGCGAACAATTTATAAAATGCGACACCTTACTCCTTTCCGTTGGACTTATTCCCGAAAATGAGCTTACACGCTCTGCCGATATTTCAATCGACCCCATAACCAACGGTGCAATAACCGATCAAGACAGAATGACAAGCGTTGATGGGATATTTGCCTGCGGTAATGTCCTTCACGTTCACGACCTTGTGGATTTTGTTTCCGACGAAGCTGAAATTGCGGGAATAGGTGCTTTTGAATACATAAACGGAGAATATAAAAAGGAAACTGAAATTTCTGTTACCACAGACGGAAAAATTCGTTACTGCGTACCTCAGATTATAACAAAAGAAAAAGACGTAAAGCTTTATTTCAGAGTAGGTAACACTTATGAAAATATGAAAATCAAGGTTTACGGAGACGAAAAAGAAATTTTTTCTAAATCCGCAAAAAAGCTTGTTCCCGGTGAAATGGGAAACATAACTTTAAAATCCAAAGATTTTGAAAATACGAAAAATCTTAAGCTTGTATTGGAGGAAATGTAATGAAAAGAAATTTAACTTGTATAGTATGCCCCATGGGCTGTGAAATGGAAGTTGAAATTGCAGACAACACGGTTGTAAGCGTAAGGGGGAACACCTGCAAAAGAGGGGAAAAATACGCAATTGAAGAATGCACGAACCCAAAAAGAGTTATTACAACAACAGTAAGAACCAAATCAGGGATTTTGCCCGTTAAAACCGACAATTCCGTAAACAAGGAAAAAATGTTTGAAATAATGGATAAAATAAACGCTTTTTACAGCGAAAAGAATTTTGAAATCGGTGATGTTGTTATTGAAAATATCGATAACGAGGGCGTAAATTTGGTAGTAACGGGAAAAGCTTCCATATAGTTTGAAAAAAGGTTGCAAAACAAAAATTTTTGCAACCTTTAATTTTTATAATTTTATTTCTTCCATAAATTTTTTGGCTATGATTTCACAGCCCAAGTCATTTGGGTGACCGCTGTAACGAGATTTGTATTTATTTTCCCCGCCTCTTGATGTATAGTCGGCCATATCAAACACATATTCACATTTTTCCAATAAAACATTTTTTATGTAATCGTTTACGTTATCCCAATATGTTTGTTGTTCATTAACCCAGTCAAAACAAGGTACGGTGAAAATTCCCACTTTCACACTTGCTTTTTTCAAGCTGTCAACAATCACAGTAAGATCGTTTTTCAATTCTTCGTCAGTTCTTCTTCCACTAAGTAAGTCGTTTACACCCAAGCAAATATTTACAATGTCATATTGCTTTGCTTTTTCAAGCCAAATTTTGTCCGTTGCCGCATCGGAAGCTCTGGAATAGCCCAATCCGATATTCCAAACGCTGAATTTTTCGCCCAAGTCATCTGAAATAAAGGAAACCCAATTTCTGTAAGCATTTTTCGTTGTCCCACAACCCATAGTTATTGAATCACCCAAAAAAGCAATGTTTTTTTCAAAAGGAAAATCACAGCCTATCATACTTGGGTGAGGACAATCGGGGCTTTCAATATAGGCTCCGTCTTCTCTTTTTACGTATGCAAAAGTAACCTTTTCCGGTGCATTTGGAAATTTTGTTCCCACAACAGTCCACTCAAAGTAAAGAATGTGACCTTCTTCAACATTCAAGCTTATTTCGTCACTCCAATATGTTTCAAATTTTTCAACATTTTTTTGATTTTTTCCGTCAAATGTCACTTGAATACGACTTTCAACATCTTGATACGGATCAAAACCGGCAACCGAACCGATATATGCTTCTTTTATAAAATATTCGTCTCCGCTCATATTACATCTTGAAACACTTCCGTCCGAAAATGTACTGTCAGTCATATTTGAAAAGAAAAGCCGATAGTTGAATTTGCCGTATTTTTTCACCTTGAAAAACATTTTTCCCGTTATTTCCGTTTTTTCGTCAAAAGAAATCAAATTTTGATTTCCGCTTGATGCTATAATATTTGAACGGTATTTTTTAAAATACTCTTTGTTTGTTAAGTAAGCCATCTTTTTCTCCCTAAAATTAAAAATTCATAAGATAAGCTTTCAATTTTTTTGCAAGAACCTTGTGCCCCTCGTCATTTGGATGAAGACCGTCCGGTACATAAGCCTCCTGAATTTCTTTTACGGCAGGCTGTAAACCGCTTTCCTTGTACAAATCAAGAACGGGAAGAGAATAATATTCCGCAACTTCTCTGATTATTTCAACGTATCCTTTTAAAGGAAGTGTGGCAAATCTTTTTCCGCCGTTTCCGTTGTTTGCTTCTTCGTCAAGTCTGTGTAAAGGTGTCATAATAATTATGGGCTTGCCCAAATATTTTTTTATAAGTCCGGAAAAAAGAAAATGGCACGCACCGCAAAAAGTGTCGGGCGTTCTGTCGGAAAATCCGCCTATAGGAGCATCTCCGTGACCGTAGTCGTTCGTTCCTCCAAATACAACAACCGCATCTGCATCATCGTCCATTTTTTCAAATCTTTCGCAAAAAGAATTTACGTCCACTCCGTCATCTTTAGGTCTGAATTCTGTACCTTTCTGAATTGCAATTCTGGTTCCGCCTATTCCGTAATTTCTTGCTTCCGCCAAACCGCATTCTTCCTTTAAAACATTCATAAATACTTTTTCTTTTCCGGTAGTTCCGCAACCTTCCGTAATGCTGTCTCCCAAAAAGTTTATTTTAAGTCCTTTTAATTCCATTTTTTTGTAATTCCTTTCAATATTTTCCTTTATTGTACCACTTTATTTTAACAATGTCAATAGGATTTT
>CAYPIJ010000057.1:0-11114 GCA_964410755.1 uncultured Oscillospiraceae bacterium
CCCGATATACTCATACTGCTTTGGGAATTTATTCCATTAAAGCATATTTAAAAGAAAAAGGAATTCATTCGGAAACCGCCGAATATACAATCAATGACCCATACGAACACACACTTTACGACATTATAGAAAAAAATCCCGATATTATCGGTTTTTCAACGTATATTTGGAACATTGAACTTGTAAAAAGGCTTTCCTCCGACTTAAAAACAGCACTACCGAAAGCAAAAATTGTTTACGGAGGACCGGAAGCGGGCTATAACAACGTCGATTACCCTTATGTTGACAAAATAATCGTCGGAGAGGGAGAAAGCAAATTTTATGAATATTTAACAAGCATAAAAGAGGAACAAGCCTTTGAAACGCTTCCCTTTCCTTACACAGAGCCTTTAAAACCAGGAAAAACAGTGTACTATGAAAGCTCACGAGGTTGCCCCTACAGATGCAGTTATTGCATTTCTTCACTTGAAAAAAATTTGCGTTTTAAAAACATCGAAACCGTAAAAAAAGACCTTATGTTTTTTATTGAAAACAAAGTAAACAAAGTGAAATTTGTTGACAGAACATTTAACATAAGAAAGGACAGTGACGAAATTTTTGAATTTATAATAGAAAACGCTTCTCAAACAGGCTTTCATTTTGAAGTAAAGCCCGAGCTTTTCAGTGAAAAAACCTTTGAAATTTTAAAAAAAGCACCAAAAGGATTAATTCAGTTTGAAGCAGGCATACAATCCTTAAACGAAAATACTTTAAAAGCAATTAACAGAAAAAACAACACCGAACTTATTTTTTCCAATTTGGAAAAATTGCTTTCATTCGGAAATATACATATACACACCGACCTTATCGCAGGTCTCCCATACGAGGATTTAAAAAGCTTTAAAGACGGATTTGACAAGCTGTACGCATTGGGTTCGGATATGCTTCAATTAGGCTTTTTAAAGGTTTTAAACGGAACACAAATTAAAGAAGAATGTGAAAAATACGAAATTAAATATTCCAAATATCCGCCATATCAGGTTATATCCACAAAATGGTTAAGCGTTTTTGATATTATATATTTAAAATCAGTTGAAGACGGTTTGGAAACATTGGCAAACAAAGGATTTTTCAAAAATTCAATAAAATTTATGTTTGAAAACAACGAACTTTCACCTTTTGAAACCTTTTACAAATTCGGAAATATTTTAAAAAATACCCCTCCTCTTTCAAATCCTCAACTTTTTTCGCTGTTTTATAATTTTTACAAAAATGAAAATTTGAAAGAAAAAGAACGATTTTTGGAAATTTTAAAGGAAGATTTCCGCATAAAAAACCCAAATAAACCGCTTTTTAAGTTTTAATTATTACTTTTTTGTTATTATTTTTAAAAATTCCTTGATTTTAACGGAATTATATTGTATAATGGTATTATAGGAAATTTTATAACAGATGACGAAAGGAAACAAAGAAATGAAAATAAAAAATTCCATAGCATTAATTTTAGTATTTATAATGTTATTCACATCAACCGTATTTGCCGCTCCGAAAGCAGATTTTGAACTTTCCGGCGAATCGGCTGTTCTTATGGACGTAAGATCGGGACAGCTTCTTTACAGCAAAAACCATCAAAAAATCCAATATCCCGCAGGACTTACAAAAATAGTCGCTGCTTTGGTTGTGATTGAAGAAGGTAAGCTTGACAATCTTGTAACTGTAAATGCATCTTCACTTGAAAGTGTAAAAAACACAAGCAACATCGGTCTTTTTGACGGCGAAGTACTCACTTTAAGAGAAATACTTTACGGAATGATTTTGCAATCCGCAAACGATTGTGCCGTTACCGCTGCTTTAAGCGTAAGTAAAGACACAAACGAATTTGTTAAAAAAATGAATGCAAAAGCCAAAGAAATCGGTGCAAAAAATACGAAATTCACAAACGTAACGGGAATTTACAACAAAAACAATTATTCAACAGCGGAAGATATGGCGTTGATAATGAAATACGCTTGCGAAAATCCGACTTTTAAAGAAATTGCAAGTGCAAAAAAATACACTCTCCCCGTAAACAACAAAGTTTCATACGAAAGAGTTTTGGAATCAAAATGTGCCCTTATTTCCGACGGTGAATATGCTTACGACGGCATACAAGCAGGAATGTCGGGCTTTACCGAAGAAGGAAAATATGCAACTGCGGTAAGTGCCAGCAAAAACGGATTTGACGTTGTTTGCGTAACAATGAATTCCGACGGTGAATTTTCAAGATATAAAGACATTGAAAGACTTTTGGATTTTGCTTTTAAAAACTTCCACACAATAACAATTGAAAACGAAGATTTAAATATACCAGATGCAAAACTTAAAGGTTGGTTCGGTAAGATAGGTATTGTTGATTTTTCTTTAAAAGAACCGGTTACCATAACCGCACCTTTAAAAGCAGACATCAACACACTTACCTACGATTATCAAATTAACAAAAAATATAAAAAAGCAGACAAATACACAGCAACGGTTGGAGTATCCTATGAAAACGAAACATTGACAAAGCTCAATCTTTCCGGTGTTGCAGTTAAAAAAGTGACATTTTACAATATTTTAAAAACAATATTCCTTATAATATTATCACTTGTACTTCTTTTTGTACTCTTATTCTTCTATTTCATATTTGACTCCGAAAGAAAGAAAAGAAAAAGACAGCAAGACAAAGATAAAAGAAAACAAGAAAACCTTAAGCGTACTTTAAGAATAAAGAAAGACATATAACAATGACACAGAGATTGGATAAATTTATAGCTAACAGCTGTAATATTTCAAGAAAAGACACAGTTAAAGCAATAAAAAAGGGTAAAGTAAACGTAAATTCAAAGGCAATTACAGACCCGTCTTTTAAAATAGATCCTCAAAACGATAAGATTGTCTTTGAAAACAAAGAAATAATTTTCAAAGAACACTATCACATTATGCTAAATAAGCCTCAAGGCTACATTACAGCAACAGAGGACATAAAAGATAAAACGGTTTTGGATCTTATAGGAGACGAAATCCCCAAAAAAAGTCTATGCCCTGCGGGCAGGCTTGACAAAGACACAGAGGGCTTTGTTTTTCTTACCACAGACGGAAAGCTGGCTCATAACGTTACCGGGCCTAAAAATCACGTTGAAAAAAAATATTACGTTGAAATCGACAACACAATCGAAGAAAATTTTAAAGAAATTTTTGAAAAAGGTGCTGTTTTGGAAGACGGAACTTTATGCAAAAGTGCAAAGCTTGAAATTTTATCGGCTAAAAGCTGTTATCTCACAATTACCGAGGGAAAATATCACCAAGTTAAGCGTATGTTTGAATCTGTTGACAGAAAAGTTACCTTTTTAAAACGTGTTTCAATAGGCGGTGTATGCCTTGACGAGTCTCTCAAATTGGGAGAATATCGTGAATTAACCCAAGATGAGGTTGAAAAAATATGTTTGAAGAAATAAAAGAACAGTACAATGCAAAAAAAATTTTAAAAAGTCATATTGAAAACAACAAGGTAAAACATTGCTATATATTTTTCGGAAAAGACGGAAGCGGTAGGCTTCCCCTTGCCCTTTCTTTCGGTCAAGCACTTGTGTGTGAAGAAAAAAGCGGTTGTAAAAAATGTACAGCATGTATTCAATTTGAAAAACGAACCGTTTCGGACTTTATCTTTGCCGATATACCGGAGGGAAAAAAAGAAATCCCAGTTGATACTGTAAGAAGCATTATATCGGAGGTTTATATAAAGCCTTGCATATTCGACAAAAAAATTGTTATAATCAACAATGCGGACAAGATGAATACAAACGCACAAAATGCAATTTTGAAAATACTTGAAGAACCGCCTGCTTATACCGTTTTTATTCTTATTGTTTCCAATATGCAATCGATTTTACCCACGATAATTTCAAGAGGGACAATAATTAACTTTGCTCCCCTTTCAAATGTGGCAATAAAGGAAATTTTACAAGAAAAATACAACTCCGATATTGACAATTCCCTTTTAAACTTATGTATGGGAAGTGTGAAAAAAGCTTATGAAATTTCCACTGACAAAACATACAAAGAAATAAGACAAAATATTTTAAAATCGTTTTACTCATTTATAACGACTGCAACGGAAAAAAGTCTGTTGACTTTATATTCCGAAATTATAAAATACGAAGAAAACAAAGAGTTTGTAATTAACATTATGTACACAATTATCAGCGATTTGCTTTCTTCCGAAAACAAAAATCTTTTGAAAAACAAAGATTTTAACTATGAAGGAACTGAAATGTTTGCCAAAAAAAAGGCTTACGATGTTTTTATCGTTATTGCAAAAATGCAAGCACGCTTAAACACAAATGTTTCTTTTTCTCTTTGCGTTTTTGCGTCACTTGACGAAATTCGCAAAATCTTAAACGAAAGGACAAAATAATAAATGGTAGAAATAGTAAGCGTAAGATTTAAACAGCAAGGAAAAATATATTATTTTTCACCAAACGGAATGGAATTTAAAAAGAATGACGAAGTTATTGTTGAAACTGCAAGAGCCGTTGAACACGGTACTGTTGTTCGAGGAAATTCCATGATTGAAGAAGAAAAAATTTTTCCGCCCTTAAAACCTATTTTAAGGTTTATGACTCAACACGACAAAAAGCAATTGGAAGAAAACACACAAAAAGAAAAAGCGGCTTTTTCCATTGCAAAAGAAAAAATAAAAGAACACGGTTTAAAAATGAACTTAATTGAAGCGGAATACACCTTTGACAGAAGCAAGCTTTTGTTTTACTTTTCCGCCGACGGAAGAATTGACTTTCGTGAGCTTGTAAAAGATTTGGCTTCCGTATTCAGAACAAGAATTGAATTAAGACAAATAGGCGTAAGAGACGAAGCAAGAATGTTGAAATGCTTCGGTACTTGCGGAAGACAATGTTGCTGTTCAACATTTTTGTCGGAATTTAAGCCTGTTACCATAAAAATGGCAAAAGACCAAAATGTGTCTTTAAATCCAAGCAAAATTTCAGGTGCTTGCGGAAGACTTATGTGTTGCTTAAATTACGAACAAAGCACCTACGAACAATGCTGGAAAGGACTTCCGAGACCGGGTTCTATCGTAAAAATTCCAGGTGGAAAAGAAGGTACTGTTTTGGACGTAAGCGTTCTTACAGGCGAAATTCGTATTTCAAATTCAGAAACAGGAGCAATTGCAACTTACGACAAAAAAGACATTAAAATTATTAAAAATGTGGTGGTAAAAGAAGAAATAGACCCCGAAATAGAAAAAATCACAAAAGAAGACTAAAATTAACAGTCATTAATAAAACATAAAAATTGTTTTTTTGAAACGGTATAGTTTAATCTATACCGTTTCTTTTTTGTTTAGTGCGATGTTATGTGGTTTTTTATTTTATTTTATTTATGCTATTCAAAAAATACTTTTCTTTCGTTATCATTCATTTTTATAATTTTACCGTTAAAAACTTCAATGGCTTTTTTCCAAGAATTTTTTTCTTCTTCCGTCCATTCTTCTTTTGTGTAACGATAATCGCTTTTTCGTTTTATTTCCGAAAGATTATGATTAAGCTCCTTATATTTTTCAATCGTACTGTCATAAGCTTCCTTAAAAGCTTTTTTATCTTTAAATTTTACATCTTTTATCATCATAAGATGTGAAACGCAAAGCATGGAATTTTCGTTGTATTTTTTTCTGAAATCATCATTTTTCAAAAATTCCGCAAAAGCTTTTGTATAATCTTCCTCATTCATTTGAACACTTTCGCAAAAAAAACATTTTTTGTGTTCTTTAAAATTGATTTTCGGCTTTTTGTTTTCGCCCTGCTCAATTACATTTTGCAAAAAATCGTGATAAAGTATTGCGTGTGTAAGAGGGTCGTTTTTTTCGGAAAGCTTTTGTGCATGATACGTGCAAAAACCGTTGGCTTTTTCTATTTTATATCTCAAATGAGGTGAATTAACGTTTTCGTAAAAAAATCTATCCTTTGTTTCTTCATATCTATACTCAATCATCTCACAAACGGGACAAGTTTTTTTATTCATTCTTTCCATAAGGTCATGAAAAGCCGATTCTTTATCTATCATAAAATCACACCTCTTTACTTTTTCATTTCAATTGCTCTTTTTGTACATTCAAGCATTGCATTGTCTATAATTTTATCAAATTCATTATTTTTCAAATAATCAACGGCTCTTATTGTTGTACCGCCCTTTGAACACACCTTATCAATAAGAATTTCAGGAGTATCTTCAGACTGTAGCAAAAGCTTTGCACTGCCTATAACGGTTTTTGCAGCCATCACAAGTGCGGTTTCGTAATCAATCCCCTGCTCCTTTGCCGATTTTGCAATTGCATTTATAAACATATAAACATAGGCAGGAGAAGAACCGGAAAGGCTTATAACAGCGTCCATTTTATCTTCTCCCATTTCATAAGCACTTGAAAAAGAGTTTAAAAGCTTTCTTGAAAATTCTTTTTTCTCTTCACAATAATTTTCTGAAAATGCATAAGCGGTAACGCCCTCGCCCACAAGTGCAGGCGTGTTGGGCATTGTTCTTATAACGTTACAATCAATGCCTAAAGCCTTTTTTATGTAGCCCACGGTTATCCCCGGTGCAACCGTTACAATTACCGTGTTTTTGTTTATGACATCTTTTACAGTTTCCAAAACCTCGTCGTAATTTTGCGGTTTAACGGTAAGAAAAAGATAATCGCAACAAGCAGCAACATCATTTTCGTTTGATTTTACCGTTATATTCATTTTTTTGAAATAATCACACTTATCGTTATTTCTGTCATATAAAATTATATTTTCAGGGCTTATAAGGGCGGATTTCACTATTCCGTTAATTATTGCCCGGGAAATATTTCCTCCGCCTATAAAACCGATTTTTTCTTTATTCATTATAATGCACCTCTGTAAAAATGACCTCTTGTAAATTTGGTAAGAGGGTTTTGTTTAATTTTAAATGAATGAAGAATTTCTTCAACTTGCGCCTTATTTTCATAGGTAAAATGTATTCTGAAACAATTTATTCCCGCTTCTTTAAGCTCATCCGTTTTGTCTGCCATCATAACGGGATACGGATTGTAAATTACATTTTTTGTGCAATCTTCGCAATCTATAATAAATTCTTCTCCTTTTCTGTCTTTCAAAAGCAACGGTCCTCTGTCACAGCTGTTCTTTTTCAAATTGGATTTCAAGCAAGATTCCGTTATCATAAGTGGAATGTGACCGTAAGCAAAAACACTTAACTTCATATTGTTGCTTGCAATATTCTTAATGTTTTTCAAATTAAGCTCAACAGACAAGTTAAGATTTGAAACATTTCTGCCTTCAAAAAACTCACAGCTCAAAGAATTTGATACATTCAAAGTAAAATCGCCGTAAATTTCATAGTTATCTTTGAATTTTCCAACACTTCCCACATTACCGGCAAAAACTTTTTTTATGCTCTTATGCTCATTTAAAAATTTTTCGTCAAGAGAAAGTGACTCACTGCTGGGTATTCTTTCGCACATAAGCCCTAAATTTTCGGGAAGTTCACCATATTTTTTCTCATATTCGGAAATTGCCTTTCTTTTTGCAAAAACGGTAACGTTTTTCATAAATTCGCTTACCCATTTAATTTGTTGTGCTGTTCTTACGGTAACGTAAATTTCAGTTTCCTCGGTTTTTACACTTTCGCTTTTTAATGGCTTGTATACGAACTTATTAGGCTGTATTTCCCTTGATTGTACTTTATCGATATAAAGACTTATTTCACGTCTTAAACCGTTAATTTCGCTTATGGGAACAAATACTTCTTTACCTTTCAAGTCTATTTCTATATTTTCAAAATAAAAAGGTTCGTTACCTGTTTTATTAAGGTTGGAAATGATTTTTTCTTCCGAAACCGGTGCTTTTAAAGGCTCTTGAATTTCAATTTGCGATGTGAAATTGTATAATTTATCAAGATATTCAAAAGAAACATCAAATTTATTTTCGCAATTAAGCTCAATTTTTAAATCCACGGGAGATTTATAAAAATCACCTTGCTGTCTTAAAATGCTGTCGTAATGTCTTTCAAGCTTTTTTGTTTCTCTAGAATATGGATTTTCACGTTTTTGGAAATTGAAAAGTTTTTTATCCTTTATCCCTTTAAAATATCCCTGAGTATATCCGCCTCTCATAAAAGAAGCATTTAAAATTGCATAATCTTCTTCTGTCGGTTTTTGAGAAGAATCAGCAATTCTCTTATACACATCGGTAACTGCCGCCGTATAGTATTCACTTTTTAATCTGCCCTCGATTTTCAAGGTATCAACACCTATTTCTCGAAGTTCCGACAAGCAATCAATCAAAGACAAGTCCTTCGGTGAAAGAAGATAGCCTTTTTTCTGATTTGCTTCATACACAAGACGACAAGGCTGTGCACATCTTCCTCTGTTTCCGCTTCTCTCGCCTATAAAGCTTGAAAAATAACATTGACCGCTATAGCATACACACAATGCACCATGACAAAATACTTCTACATTTATATCCGTATTCTTTGAAATGTCCGAAATTTCTTTTTTTGTAAGTTCTCTTGGCAAAACAACGGTATCAAAGCCCAATTCTTCAAGCAATTTTACGCCTTGAATATTGTTGATTGTCATTTGTGTTGATGCCACAATTTTAATTTCGGGAACAATTTCCCTTATAAGCTTATAAACTCCCCAATCTTGTATAATTACACCGTCGGCACTCGCCTTACAAATTTTATTTATAATTTTTATTACAGACGGAATTTCCGAATCATAAATTAAGGTATTGAGAGCAACAAAAACCTCAACGCCTCTTTTGTGACAATATTTTGCACCTTCAATAAATTCATCCATAGTGAAATTTTTTGCATTTGTTCTTGCGTTAAAATCGTCAAGTCCCAAATAAACTGCATCGGCACCGAATTTTACGGCCGCTTTCAAAGATTCCAAAGAACCTGCGGGAGATAATATTTTCATAATAAATTCCTTTCTTTTTGCAATATAAATACTAAAAAAAGGGTTCAATCACATACGTTTTTTTCGTGAAAGAAACCCTCTTTTTATAAAAGACCGATTATTTTATAGCGTCTTTGAAAATTCTGCCTGCTTTAAATGCGGGTGATTTTGAAGCAGGAATTTCTATAACCTCATTTGTTCTTGGGTTTCTTCCGGTTCTTGCGGCTCTGGATCTAACTTCAAAAGTTCCAAATCCCATAAGAGTAACTTTTTCGCCGTTTTTAAGTGCTTCTGTAATAACGTCAATCATAGCGTTAAGACATTTTTCGGCGTCAACTTTTTTTACGCCCTGTTCTGCTATTTTTGCAACTAAATCTGCTTTGTTCATTTTAAATTCCTCCATAGATGTAATAATATTAAATGTTTACCGAAAAAAACGTCGGCTTATATATTATGTTACATTTTTTTGATTTTGTCAATATATTTTTACAAATTTTTCTATTATTTTACATTATTTTCATATTTTTGAGCTTGTTTAAGATAATTTCGCCTTTCGGAAGAAGCAAAATTTCATCTTCTTTTACTCCTCTAACCAAAAACAGCCCCACAAAATAGACAATTGCCGTTATACCTATTGAAAGTACAAGGGAAATTAAATTGCCGAAAATTCCAATGAAAAATCCGTAAGTAAAATATGCTGTTACTGCTGTTATTATTCCCAAAATTATCGGTCTTATCAAAAAATCTCCAAAACCGAATTTTACTTTGGCACATTTTTTGATTTTTATAATATTTAAGCTCATAACAACAATATAGCACACTATTGTTCCTATAGGTGCGCCGTTAATATTTATTTGCGGTTGAGAAACAAGCACCAAATTTATAACAATTTTGAAAACACCACCTATAAGCATATTTATTACAGGCGTCCAAACAAGCCCCCAAGCCTGTAAAATTGCATTTGAGGTTTGAACCATTGTAACAAACATTACGGCAAGACCCATAACGGTAAGCAAAAACGCATGATTTCCGTCTGAGTAAAGGAGCTTTAAAATAGGTTCAGAAAGTACGGAAAGTCCTATTGCACACGGAAGTCCCAAAAGTATGGTGATTTTAAGTGCTGAACGTGTTGTTTTTTCCGCTTCCTTTTTATTTTTAAGAGCAATTGCGGATGCGATAAAAGGTACAACCGAAATCGAGATTGCATTTATAATCGTTGGTGGCATATTAAAAAGTGTTATCGCTCTGTTAAGATAACCGTAAAGAGACGACCTTAAATCCTTACTGTATCCCAGTCCTTCCAACGTATTCATAACGGTTGCCATATCTATAAAAGAAGTAAGAGTAAAAACAGACACACCTATTGTTATAGGAATGGCTATTTTTACAAGTCTTTTTAAAATTGAAGACGAACTCTCGCAATTTTGCGAAGAATTAAACTCTTCCACAGACATTTTTCTTGTTTTGTTTTTATCGAATTGACCGTACATTACCAAAAAGCAAACGCTTAAAAGCGTTCCTATTGTTATTCCGGAAATTGCACCTGCGGAAGAAAGATAGTAGGTATCGAATTTCAATTTTACCATATAAGCTATGGAAAGACCGAAAATAAGCTTACAAAGTGCCTCGATAACCTCACTTATTGCCGTGGGATACATATTTTGCATACCTTGATAATATCCTCTGTAAACGCTGGCAACGGAAACAAAAAGCAAGCTCGGAGCCATAACCATAGTTGTTAGATACGAATCGGGAGAACTTATAAGAACGGCAAATGTTTTTGAAAAGAAAAACATTATTGCAAAAGCACAAATTCCTATTACAAAAAGCAACTTTCTTGCTATTTTAAAAATTCTGTCCGCTGTTTTATAATCATTTTTAGCAACACTTTCCGCAATCATTTTGGAAATTGCCACAGGAAGTCCGGCTGTGGAAATTACAAAAAGCAAATTATAAATTGTGTACGATGCGCTGTAGACGCCCATTCCCTCTGTATGAAGTATATACTTATCCAAAGGAATTTTATAAATTGCACCTATTATTTTCACCAAAATATTGGATATTGCAATAATAAATGCACCGATTACAAAGCTGTTATTTTTTTTTGTCAATTTTATCAACCTTTCTTATTATTTTTTATGTACATATTACATTATAC
>CAYPIJ010000058.1:0-10960 GCA_964410755.1 uncultured Oscillospiraceae bacterium
ATCATTTTAATTTTTACCTTTCTTTTTTTATTATTTATAAATTAAAATAAACTTTTTCAGCTTTTCCCAAAATTCTTATTTCGGTATCTTTTAAATTGTATACCTTTACTTGATGACGAGGATTTGTTGAATTTGGCACAAGCATAACCGTGTCACCGTTTTTGTAAAAAGTTTTTATTGTGGTTTCGTCTCCATTTACCATAACAACGGCAACTTCTCCGTTTTCAACGTGGCTTTGTTTGCGTATCAAAACGGTATCACCGTCAAAAAGTCGTAATCTGTTCATGCTGTCACCACGAATTGTAAGCGAAAAAAATGAGGATTTTTCGTCGTAAAGCCAGGGGTAATCGTCTCTGTAATGAGAAGGTGAAACAGATTTTTTTTCATATAGAAAATCATTAAAAGGGGAAGTGTCGTTTTTTAAATCTATGCAATCGTTTGTTGTGTCGAAAAAGACAGATTCGTCAACCTTAAAAATAACGGCAAGCATTTTTATTTGCTCTTTTTTAATTTTTTCCGTGTGTCCGTTTTCCCATCTTGATATGGTGGAACGGTTATTTCCAAGTATATCCGCAACCTCTTGAAGTGAAAGCCCTTTACTTTCTCTCAAAGCTTTTATAGTTGCGCCGATTTTGGTGCCGTCCATTTTTTTGGTGCCTCCTCTTTTTTTGCATTTACATCTATTATAGCACAAAATTTTCATAAAATCAATGTAATTTTAAAAATTGTGGTTGTTTATCTTAATATTTTATGTTTTATTTGTTGAATTTCGTAATGTGTTGCGTTTTTGTTGCAGAAATATTGACAAAATGCAACAAATGTGATATTATGGGTTTAGAAAAGCTTACAACCGGTAGTTTTAGCTGAAGAATAAAAATGCAACAAATAAGAAAGGACGTGCAACAAAAATGTTTAAAAGATTGGAAAAACTCAATATTCCCTATGACAGACAAGGGCTTATTTATTTTACTTGTATGAATTACAAGGATCTGCCACCTTGGGAGCAAGAAAAAATATTACAGCTTTGTATTGAGGTTTCGGCAGATTATTATCAACCGCTGTTTAAAATGGTTACAACTGATGTAAGTACATATCCTGTGTGGAGGATAGCAGCGGATTATTATCTGGATAAAGGGCTTTTATATAAGTTAAGAAGAAAATTTTATTTAAAGTGGAATGAGGATTTCAAAAAACGGGTTATGGATTTGCGAAAAAATTCGTATATCTCTTGACAAAAGGGTGTTTTTGTGGTAAAATAATTCACGAATTTGAAAATGATTATCAATTTCAATTTGAAATAAGTTGTCGTTTCATCGGAACCGAGAGATACATTCGACTTTGCCTAACGGCTTCGGTCGGTATGACAAAACAGGAACGGCACAGCCTTTTTCCATTGTCATTTCGACTAAAGGTGCGTAGCACCTGCACGGAGAAATCCCATTTGTACAATAGAGATGTATGTACAATCCCCGTAGGGGCTGATATTACTTTGCGTTTGAATGAGATTGTGCAAACATCGGTGTTGTACACAGGGGATTTCTCTACGCCCCCCTAAAGGTTTTTTGTAGAAATGACAACGTAGGGGAAGGATTTTGCTCCTCCCTAAAAAGAAATGACATCACAAGGCGAAAATGATGCTAATTATGAATTGATAATAATCGGAGGAAATTATGGTATATAAAACAAAGCAACAGAATTTTATTTTGGAATGCTTGGAAAAGCATAAAGATGAAAATTTGTCTGTTGATAAAATAATTGAATATTTAAAAAAAGACGGTGTTTCCGTTGGCGTTTCCACTGTGTACCGTCAACTTAACAAGCTTTGTGCCGAAAAAAAGGCAAGAAAATTCGGTATTAATGAAAATGAGGGCGCTGTTTACAGATATATTGACAAAAAAAGAAATTGTGACAGCCATTTTCACCTTGTTTGTTGCAAATGCAATGAACTTATTCACTTGGAATGCGATAGCATCGCAACGGTGTATCGTCATATTTTTTCGGAACATGAATTTCAGGTTGATACAGTGAAAACTGTGTTTTACGGTGTTTGTAAAAAATGTAGAGAGGAAGAAGTGAAAAAATGAAAAAAATATCAGCTATAATTTTAACCGTAACTTTATTGTTAGCATTATGTTCTTGCAATAATGTGAAGATTGAAGAAAAAAGCAGAGAAAAACTTAAAATTTGCACAACTTTGTTTTGTGAATACGATTTTGTGAGAGCAATAACAAAGGATAAAGCAGAAATTACACTTTTGGTAAAGCCCGGTACCGATAGCCACAGCTTTGAACTTCAAACAAAGGATATGATAAATGCAAGCGAGTGCGATGTTTTTGTTTATACGTCTCCTTATGGAAAAAATCAAAGTGAAAAAATATTGAATGCGGTAAAAAACGAAAAAACAGTTGTTTGCGATACCGCAAGGGGAATTAAGCTTGAAAGCTCTCGCCATGAACATGAGGAAGAACATAATCATGAAGATGAACACGGCGATTATGACCCGCATATATGGACAAATCCGAAAAATGCAATGAAAATGGTTGAAAATATATTGGAAAGTGTTATAAAAGCAGACCCGAAAAATATGGATTTCTACCGTGAAAACGCAAAAGTATATATTGAAGAAATAGGTGCTTTGGATAAGGATTTTGAAAGTTTTTTCAAAGAAAATGAAGACACAAAAATGATTTTTGCAAGTCGTTTTCCGTTTCTCTATTTTGCAAAAGAATATGGCGTGAAATACGACAGTGCTTTCGACGATTGCAGTGGTGAAACAGAGCCTGGTGTTAAGGTAATGAGCCGTTTGGCAAAAGAAATTAAAGATGAAAGCATAAAAACGGTGTTTTACATTGAAATGAGTGACGAAAGAATTGCAGACACACTTTGTGAAGAAACAAATGCAAAAAAAGCGCTTTTTCATTCTTGCCATAATGTTTCAAAAGCGGAATTTGAAAGTGGTGAAACTTACGTTTCGATTATGAAAAAAAATGTTGAAACTTTGAAGGACGGTTTTTAAAAATGAAACAAATTATACTTGATAATATAACAATTCAATATGAAAATACGCCGGTTATTGAAAATTTAAGCCTTGAAATCGAAAACGGAGATTACATTTGCGTTTTGGGTGAAAACGGTTCCGGTAAATCTACTTTAATAAAAGGAATTTTGGGGCTTGTTAAAACAAAATCGGGAAAAATAATTTACAATATAAAGAAAAATCAAATAGGTTATTTGCCTCAAAGAAGCGGACTCCAAAAGGATTTTCCAAGTTCCGTGAAAGAAGTTGTTATGTCGGGGCTTGTTTCAAAAAAAGGCTTGCGTCCGTTTTTTACAAAAAGCGAAAAAATGCTTGCAAAAAAGCAGATGGAACGCTTGGAGGTTTGGGAGTTAAGGGATAAATCCGTAAACGAGCTTTCGGGAGGTCAACAGCAAAGAGCACTTTTGGCAAGAGCACTTTGCGCAGGTGAAAGCTTGCTTATCTTGGACGAGCCCGTAACCGGTCTTGACAGAAATATTTCAAAAATATTTTATGAAACGGCAACAAAGCTCAATAATGAGGGAATTACAATTTTCACTGTTTCACACGACACTTCACTTGCTTTAAGAAATGCAAAAAAAGTGCTTTACCTTGAAAATGACGGTTACTTTTTCGGTACAAAAGAAGAATTTTTGAAAAAATATCCGCAAGAATGTATATGCAATCACAACAAATAGGGGGATAGAATCATGGATATAACATCGTTACTTTTTTCTCACAGCTTTCTTTTGCGAGCTGTGCTTGCAGGAACTCTTATGTGCCTTTGTTGCGCACTTTTGGGAGTCAGTCTTGTTTTAAAAAGATATTCAATGATTGGTGACGGACTTTCCCATGTGGGATTTGGTGCAATGAGCGTTGCGCTTGCTTTAAATAAAGCTCCGATAGCTGTTTGTATTCCCGTAGTTGTAATAACCGCATTTTTCCTTTTGAAGCTGGGAACAAATTCAAAAATAAGAGGGGATTCCGCAATAGGACTTATTGCAGGCGTATCTCTTGCAATCGGTGTAAGTGCATCATCTTTAAGCGGGGGACTTAATTCGGACGTATATTCCTATATGTTCGGAAGTGTCCTTGCAATGACGAAAACAGACGTTATTGTATGCGTTGTTTTGTCGGTTGTAATACTTTTGTTTTTCGTTCTTTGCTATCACCAAATTTTTGCCGTGACTTTTGACGAGGATTTTGCAAAAGCAACCGGTACAAAGTCGGATTTATACATAAGTATTATAGCTGTTTTAACGGCACTTTGCATAGTTATCGGTTTGAGAATGATGGGTGCAATGCTTATTTCAAATCTTATTATATTTCCCGCACTTACTTCAATGCGAGTATTCAAAAGGTTTAAGTCCGTTATTGTTTCGTCGGGAATAATTGCCGTTGTTTGCTTTATTTTCGGAATGATTTTTTCCTATACGTTAAGCATTCCGGCAGGTGCAAGCGTTGTTCTTGCAAATGCGATTTTGTTTGTTTTGTTTGTTGCTTTGGGTAAAGCGTTGAAAAGATCGTAAAATAATATAAAAAATATGCGGCAGTAAAACAAAAATTTTACTGCCTCGTTCTTTTACAACATATTGATAGGGTCAATGTAATCACCGTTTATTGAAATTTCAAAATGAAGATGTGCCCCTGTTGATACTCCCGTATTTCCGACTTTTCCTATTATTTGATTTTTTGTTACTTTGTCGCCCTTTTTAACGGATATGTCCGACAAAAGATGTGAATATTCTGTCTTAACATTGCCTTTTTCAATTACAACGTAATAGCCTTTTTCGTTGTCGAAGCCTGTATCTGTTACAGTGCCGTAAATTGAGGAGCGAACCTCTGTACCCTCGGTTGCAACAATGTCAATTCCGTTATTTTGCGTTGTTTCACCTGTGAAAGGGTTTTCTTTTTTTCCGAATTCCGAAGATATATCACCGTTTAAAGGTAAAAACGAACCGCTTGAAACAAAGCCTTTTTTGTTTTCGTCCTTTGTTGTGAAAACAAACTCAAAAGCCCCTTCGTTTTGTATGCCAAGACCTCTGTTTGTCATATAATCGATAAATTTGTATGGAACATAAGTTACACTATCCTTTAATACAGCGGGAGCGGTTTCCGGAAAATTGAGCAGTAAATTCATTTTCATTTTCGAATTGTTGTTATTGTGGCTTACTCCCAAAGAATTTGTACCTATTGTAACGGTGTAAAAAGTGGCATTTGATTCTTTGCTTTCTGCAACTTTTATGCCGATTTTGCCGTTTTCCCAATTCATATAGTTGCCCTCAACATCGAAAACACCCAATTTTTCAAAGGTTTCTCTCAGTGGCAAATAAATTATATTTTCATAAATAAAGGGCTTATTTTTAAAATTGATTTTTTCGCTTTTTACGTAAAAATCCAGTATATCCTCCGAATTTTCCATAGAAGCCAAAACAATGTTGGCAAAAATCATAGAAGTAAGTAATACAACAGTCATAACTATTGAGGTGAATTTATATATACCGCTGCTTTGTTTTCCGATTTTTGAAAATCTGTTTTTAAGCTTCTTTTTGTCGTCGCTCATCTTTGTTGTGTAAATGTTTTCAAACATAATTATTCTCCTTTCTCGGCGGCAAGCTCAAGAATTGTGCTCATATATGTTTTCCTTTCTTCAACGCCCATATTTTTTGTAACCGCTCTGTCACAGGATATTTCGCAAATATCACTTAAATTTTTGGAAATAATGTAACAAAGGGGATTGAACCAATGAATGGCATTTACAAAGACGGAAAACCATTTTACCGCTAAATCTTTTCTTTTGTAGTGTGTAAGCTCGTGAAGTAAAATCATTTTTGTGTTTTCTTGGGAAAAATCCTTGCATGGAAGATAAATTGTTGGGAAAAATATTCCTGTAAGCAGAGGAGATTGTACGTCTTCCGACATTTTTAGTTTAATTTTTCTTTTGATTTTTAAAGCTTCTTTTACGGTTTCCAAAGCTTCGTTATCTTTTAGTGTAACGGAACTTTTTCTTTTTTTAAATATGTAAATTCCATAGCTTGAAAAAACGGTTCCGAGAAAAATTATTGTTCCGAAAAGCCAAACAAACGGTAATATTGCGGTAAAATCAATTGAAAAACTTTCTTTTTCCTCTTTGCTTTTATTATTTTCCTTTTGAGCTTGTTCGTTTTCTTGTGGCGGGCTTTTTACGTCAATTTCCGTTTGTACAACCGGTTGTGACGGTGGTTGTATTGCAATAAAATTAAGATTTTCCACATTTTTTTCGGGAATGAATTTATATATGGGAATTACCATTGAAAAAAGTACCGCAAGATACATAAAATATTGATAAAAAGGCGGTAGTTTTTTTTCGGTAAAGGGCTTAATTATAAGCAATATCAAAGATATTAAAGAACCCATAGCACTTAAAATCAAAACGGTTTTAAATAGCTCGTACATATAAGTCTGTCTCCGTTTCTTTTTTTATTTTAGGTCGAACATTTCCTTAAGCTCGGAAATATCTTCTTTTGAAAGCTTTTTGTTTTCATAAAGAGATGCAACAAGATTTTTCACAGAGCCTTTGTAGATTTTTGAAAGAAAGCTTTCCGTTTCTTGCAGGTCGTAATCCTTTTCTTTCAAAATGGGGTAATACAAATTTGAATTCCCTTTTTTTTCGCATCCGACAACACCTTTTTTCAGTAATCTTTGCAAAAATGTGGAAACCGTTGACGGTGACCAGTCGTTTCCGTTTAAGTTTTTTACAACGCCCGAAACTGTCATTTTATCTTTCGATTTCCATAAGATTTTCATTACTTCGTATTCCGAATCCGTTATTGTTTGTTTTGTGTTTGACATTTTTCTTTTCTCCTTTTTTTGATGTAATTACATCTGTAGCTACTACAGTAAGTATAGCACACCGAACTACATTTGTCAATATAATTTTTTTAAAAAAATCAAAATGCGTGTTTTTTACATTTTTTTAACAGTAAAATATATTGTTTTTTTGTTCTTATAACAGTATAATATAAGTAATATGTATAAAACAAAATATAAGAAAGGTAAAAATGAAAAAATGATTTACAGAACAGAACACCCAAATCCACAGTGGGAAAGAAAAGAGTGGAAAAATTTAAACGGAGAATGGGAATTTGACTTTGACTTCGGAAGAAGTGCAAGAGAAAAAGAGCTTTTCAAAAAAGGCGCTTTAACAAAAAAAATCAACGTTCCTTTTTGTCCCGAAAGTGAGCTTTCAGGCATAGGCTACAAAGATTTTATTGATGGTGCTTGCTACAGAAAGGTTATAACACTTTCAGATGAAGAAGTTGCAAACAACGTTATTCTTCATTTCGGAGCGGTTGACTATAAAAGCTATATTTATGTAAACGGCGAATATGTAAGAACACACATCGGTGGTTTTGCGTCTTTTGATGCTGATATTACAAAATTTGTAAAAAGCGGAGAAAATGAGATTTTTGTAATTGTTGAAGACGAAAGAAGAAGCGGAGAACAGCCAAGCGGTAAGCAAAGTGACGGTTTTGAATCTTACGGCTGTTTCTATACTCGTACAACGGGAATTTGGCAGACTGTTTGGCTTGAATTTATTAAAAAAGAATATGTTAAAAAAGCAAAATATTATCCCAATATAAAAGACGGCTCTCTTACCGTTATAGGTGAAGTTGAGGGGGGCGGTGCAGTTGAAATAAAAGCACTTTACGAGGGTAAAGAAGTTGGAAGTGCAATTTGCGAAACAGAAAATGTTTTCACTGCAAAAATCAACCTTTCCGAAGTTCACCTTTGGGAACCGGGTCACGGCAGACTTTACGACCTTGAAATTTCTTTCAAAGAAGATAAGGTAAAAAGCTATTTCGGTCTCAGAAACGTAAAAATGCAAGGAATGGCATTTACAATCAACTCCAAAAAAGTATTCCAGAGATTTGTTCTTGACCAAGGCTATTATCCCGATGGAATTATGACTGCGAAAACAGATGAGGACTTGAAAAAAGACATAGAAATTTCCATGAATGCAGGCTTTAACGGTGCAAGACTCCACCAAAAGGTTTTTGAAAAAAGATTTTTGTACCACTGCGACAAAGCAGGCTATATGGTATGGGGCGAACACGGTAACTGGGGAATAGATTATACCAATATTTTCGGTGTTGAAAACTTTATTGCCGAATGGACGGAAATTGTTGAAAGAGATTTCAATCACCCTGCAATTATCGGTTGGTGTCCCGTAAACGAAACATGGGGATATTACGAAAAGGATTGTAAGCATCGTTTCCTTGAAACTACATATAAAGTAACAAAACAAATGGATAATACAAGACCTTGCATCGCTGTAAGCGGAAATTATCACCCCGAAGATATGGAAATTTACGATATTCACGATTATTGCGGAAATATTGATGAATTTAGAGAAGATTACTCACATATTGCAGAGGGCAAAATTACCGATCAGGTTAAGAGAACTCAAAATTATGAACAGCCGTATAAGGGACAACCTGTATTTGTAAGTGAATATGGTGGTTTCGGTTGGATTGAAAACGGTGAAGAAGGCTGGGGGTACGGTGAAAATCCGAAAACAAAGGAAGAACTTTTCCAAAGATACAAGGATTTCACTCTTTCACTTTTGGAAAATCCGTATATTATGGGCTTCTGCTATACTCAGCTTTACGATTTGGAACAGGAAAAGAACGGTCTTTACACATACGGACGTGTTGCAAAGCTTGATATGGATAAAATAAGAGAAGTAAATCAAACACCTGCAAAAATTGAAGAAAACTAAATAAAAAAATACGGAGCTGTAATATTGGTTACAGCTCCTTTTTTCTTAAAGGTCGTCTTGGTCTTGAACAGGCTTTTCGTATTTTGAGTTTACGTTTCGGCCTGTGTACGAGCCCTGGGGATCTGTTTTTTTGCCCGTTTTCTTAATTTCGTCCACAACTTCCTTTGATTTTTTGTCTTTTTGGTTTTTCATTTCTAAACGCTCCTTAAAATAATGAATAATATTTTTTTTCAAAAATATTATTGCCAAAAAAGAGCGTTTAATTCGGTTTTTTTAATTATTTTTCGGCTTTTTTAAATATAAAGTCGGAAAGTAACGCAAGAACAACGGTTGTGATTATGATTTCGGGAATCATATACCCACCGTTATATGTAAGGGAATAAAGCCAAACAGGTTGACTTTCCGGTGCATAAACACCCCAAATTAAAATTCCCGAAAGTATGTGACATACATATCGTAAGAATGTTACAACCATACCTCCCAAAGGAATAGCCCATTTTTTGTAGCCGGACATTTTGAAAAATATTCCTGCCAAGCCCAAAACGGAAAAAGCAACTACATAGTCCAGCATTACAACAAGAAAAAAGCTTGAAAAGTTTTGTACGGGCGGTGCACTGAAACCGAATATCATTTGAATGAGTGAATATGAAAAAGCACTTGTCAGTCCCCATTTGTAGCCGTATATGTGTGAAAGTGCAATTACGGGTACCATACTTGCAATTGTTATGCTACCGCCTTGAAGCCAGGGTGACGGAATGATTTTCGATACAAACATAAGTACCGTTGAAAGTGCAATCATCATTGCACAGGTTGTGAGTTTTTTTGTTTTCATAATAAAACAATCCTTTCTTTTTCAAAAGAATCAAAAAAAGGAGTTTCAAACCCGTGAAACTCCGCCAATATACGTATACTATCCCCAAGAAATCCCTACGTTGGCATTATCCAAATCAGGTTTTGGACGAAAAAACGTCCGTGGGTCGAAGTGAAAAACTTCCTCTCAGCCTGTCTGCAAGCTCCCCAATCTTTTTTTGTTCTTTTTTTATTTTCAAGTTGATTATATCACAAATTTTTTCGTTTGTCAATAGCAATAAAAAAATTCGTCACAATATGAGGCTAAAATGTGTTAGAATATTATAGGGTAATGAGTTTGACACTTAAGAAAGAAAGGAAAACGGAAAAATGAAAATAATAAAGATAGAAAATCAAAAAATTAACGGAGCATTAGAGCCGTTAAAATTAAAAAATGTTGATGCAATTGCTTTTCACCACAGTGCAAGTGAAAAAGCAACAGTGAAAGATGTGGAAAATTACCACGTGAATACAAATAAATGGGTTGCAATTGGGTATAACTATTGGATTGATTTTGACGGCACGATTTACAAGGGGCGAGGTCTTAATAAAGGGGCTGCCGTTGCAAACAACAACAGTCATATTGTTTCAATATGCTTGCAGGGGAATTTTGAAAAACAAATCCCCACAGAAAGCCAATATTCTTCAGCAAGAGAGCTTGTGAAATATTTAAAAGAAAAAATCCCGACAATAAAAAAGGTCGGTTGCCATAAGGATTGGAATGCAACGGTATGCCCCGGGAAAAATTTTGACATTAATGCAGTTTTTGAGGAAGAAACAAACGAAATAGTCGGAATTGTAAACAAGCTTGCACTTTTGGGAGTACTTACCGATAAGGAGCTTTGGATAAAAAAATTAAATGAAGATGTAAATGTTTATTGGCTTGCCAAAAAGACACTTAATGTTATAAAATCTTTGGAATTTTAGATAACAAAAGAAAGGAAGGATAAAAAATGAACGAATTGGAACAAATTTTTGAGGAATTTTCTCTTAACTACAGCTTTTTGTGGATTGCTCTTCTTTTGTTTATCGCTTGCGATTTTTTCACAGGAATTTTAAAAGCATATAAGGCAAAGGACGTTATTTCTTCAAAGCTTAGGGACGGAGGCTTTAAAAAAGGCGGTATTGTCCTTGTTTGCTTTATAGCATATTTCCTGTCAACTATGTTTAACGACTCCAAACACATAATTTCAAACAGTGTTTTGTGCTATTACATATATACAGAGCTTGTTTCCGTAATTGAAAACCTTACAATTTTGGGAATACCGTTACCGCCGATAATAAAAAACATTGTGAAAAAATCTTGACAGCAAAAAAAGAACGATATATAATAA
>CAYPIJ010000059.1:0-10952 GCA_964410755.1 uncultured Oscillospiraceae bacterium
AACTTACATTGAGGTGATTTTTAAATATGAACATAAAAAAAAGTGAGCTTTACCGACTTTTATACGATTTTTCAAAAGCTTGTGACATAAATATAAACATTTACGATAACAATTTAAAATGCTACAGTGAGAAAAATCCCATAAACAAAAGCTATTGCGAAGAAATTCAAAAAACAAAAGAAGGTAAGGAATTGTGCCGTCTTTCCGATTTAAGTCTTATAGAAGAATGCAAAAAAACAAAATCTCCTCAAATTCATATATGCCACGGAGGTCTTGTGGATATTGTAGTGCCCATAATTTTTGAAAATGAAATTTTTGGATACACCATTTTGGGACAAATACGCACAAAAAACAACTTTGATTGCGCTTGCCAAAATGTAAAGCATATTGTAAGTGACAAAAAGCTTTTGAAAAAATATTACAACAAGCTTCCCTTTTTCACAAAAGACAGGCTTCAAAGCATTATAAGCGTTGCAACTGTTTTTTCAAGATATATTTTTATGGAAAATCTGTACAACATAAAAGATAACACACTTACACAAAGGGTAATTTCCTACATGAACAATAATATAAAAAATAACATTTCGGTTCAAGAAATCACAAAAAACATAGGAATTTGCAAAAGTACGCTATATAAAAATTTTAAAGATAACTATAATTGTACACCGAAAGAATATTTAAACAAAATGCGTATAACAAAATCTTTGAAAATTCTTGTATCAACAGATTACAGCATTGAAAAAATTTCCGAAACTGTCGGTTTTTCCGACGCTTCCTACTACAGCAAGCTTTTTAAAAAGGAAATTGGTGTTTCGCCTTTAAAATACAGAAAGCAAAAAAAGGAAAATTGAGAAAATGCGGAAGAAAATCTACCGCATTTTTAAATATTTTATTCTGCTTTTATTGTTTTTACAATATCTGTAACAGCATCGTGAAATATCCCCATATCAACAGAATATGAAATATATTTCACTCCTGTTTTTTTCCATTTTAAAGCATTTTCTTTAGTGTCAACAAAGGTTCCGACTGTAATATTTTTTTCATTACATTTTTCAATAATCTCAATCATTTTTTCTTCTACAATCGGATTATCTATTTCGCCAGGTACACCTAAAGATTGCGATAAATCATAGGGTCCTATAAAAAGAACATCAATACCGTCTACAGTAAGAATATCGTCAATATTATCAATGCCTTCCTGTCCCTCTATTTGAAGAACAATAACCTTTTCATTTTCTTCTTTAAAATATTCAAAACAATTTTTGGCTGAATAGTTCGCCGCTCTTACAAAACGACAAACACCACGTTCTCCCAATGGAGAAAATTTTGCCTTATCCATTACTTTTTGAGCATCTTCCTTTGTTGTAATTTGCGGAACTTGTATTCCTCCTGCTCCTATATCCAAAACTTCGCTCATAACAGATTCACAATTCTCTTTCACACGAACAATAGGCATAATTCCCGCTATTTGAGCACCTCTTATTAAATTTTGAACACTCTGCACGCTGTTGGGGCCATGCTCCAAATCTAAAATAACATAATCAGCACCGGCAAATCCCAATGTTTCAATAAAACCGGGGTCACAAGTTTTTGAAAAAATACCAACGACTCCGTCTTTATTTAAGTTTTCTTTAAAATTCTTAATTATATTTTTCATTTCCAAAGCTCCCTTTCAATATTCGGAGTAAGCTGTGCCAACATTCCGCCGTCTACCACAAGCTCCGCACCTGTAGTTGCCTTTGAGGCATCGCTCGAAAAATACCACACAGCATTTGCTATGTCTGAAAAATCAGCAATATCCTCAATAGGTGTATAATTTGCAAGATAATACTTGCAATTGTTCACGTTGTTTTCCCATCTTTCTGTTTTTATCATACCCGGTAAAACACAATTTGAACGTATACCGTACTTTCCCCAATCCACAGCAAAAGACTTCGACATAGCCAATATTGCACTTTTTGACGAACAATATGCACAGCGATTTTCCGTAACTCTTAAAGCCGAATTTGATGTAACAAAAACAATAGACCCCTTATGTTCTTTTTTCATTTGCTTTGCACATTCCCTTGCCATCATAAAATTCCATGCAACATTAATTTTGTAAACGTCCATAAAATCTGCTATATCAACTTCAAGACTTTCTTGGCCTATTCCTAAGTTTGCGGCATTAAGAACAAGCGCTTCGACAAAGTAACCTCTTTTTTCAATATCGGAAAAAATATCAAATACTTCCTGTTGAGAAAAATTGGTTGTTTGATATCCTTTAGCAAAAACGTCGTATTCTTCAGCTAATCTTTTTGCGGCAATATCTGCTTTTTCTTTATCTCTTCCGCTTATAAAAACATCGTAATTTTCCTGTGCGAAACGTTTTGCAATTGCAAAACCAGTTCCGTAACACCCACCTGTTACAAAAACAGCTTTATTCATAATTTTTCACTCCTTTTACCAATCGGCATTGCTTCCGTCCTCGTAATATTGACGAGGTGTAGTCCATTTTCCGTCATAAATTTTATCTTTTATTGCTTCTTCGTCAAGCTCAACCCCCAAGCCCGGTTTAGTGGGAACATTTATGTATCCGTTTTTTATAACAAAAGGCTCTTTTATATAACCAACACCCAAATCAGACTTATCGGGATTACCGGGATGCTCCTGAACAAGAAAATTCGGAATACTTGCATCAAGCTGAATACAAGAAGCCAAAGAAATCGGTCCCAAAGGGTTATGAGGTGCAACGGTACCATAATACATTTCAATCATAGCGGCAAGCTTCCTACCCTCATAAATTCCGCCAACATGGCATATATCCGGCTGAATAATACTTACTGCCTGCTTTTCAATAAGCTCTCTGTATTGCCATTTACCGAAAAGTCGTTCACCTGCCGCTATGGGAACAGTTGTTTTATGTGCAATATTTACCATACAATCAACGTTTTCAGGCAAACAAGGTTCTTCTATAAACATCGGATTGTAAGGCTTTAATTTTTCGATAAGAATGTTTGCGGTTGCAGGAGAAACACGACCATGAAAATCTATTGCCAAATCAACACCGTTACCGGTTTTTTCTCTTACTTTTGCAAATCTTTCAATATGTTTTTCAATATTTTCGGGATTTTCAATTGCTTTTATAGGCGGAATAATAGAATATTTAAGTGCTGTATATCCATCATTAAGTCTTTCTTCAGCAATGTCCAGCATTTCTTCAATGGGAAATTCCCCAGCCACTCCTGCTCTTTTAATATGGGTATACATTCTTATTTTGTCTCTGCAACGTCCACCCAACATTTCATATACGGGACAATTGTAGTATTTACCTTTTATGTCCCACATAGCTTGTTCTATACCGCTTATTGCCGAAAGCATAAGTGGGCCACCACGATAAAAACCGCCTCTGTACAACGCCTGAACATGATGTTCTATACGCATAGGGTCTTTACCTATCAGGTATTCTTCAAATTCCTTTATAACAGCTTCAACGGAAGTACAATGCCCCTCCAATACCGGCTCCCCCAAACCAAATATATCAGTATCGGTATGCATTTTCAAAAACATCCATCTCGGTTTCACTTTAATTACTTCAAGTCTTGTAATTTTCATAGTTTGTCTCCTTTATAGTTTAATTTCTTTATAAAATTCGGGAATTACTTTATTTTCATACTCAAAATCATTCATATTTATATCGTCAAAAAGTCCGCAATGAAGTGGTATTGCTTTGGATTTAATTCTTTTGCAAAATAAATTTGCGTCAATCATATTCATATTATTTCCCCTACCGTTTATGGGCAAAAAAACATAATCAATATTTTTAGGTAAATTTTCAAAAATCACTTCGTTATACAAAGTATCACCTGTAATATAGTATATTTTGTTTTCGGCTTCAATAATAACTCCGATTGCATATTCATCGGAATGCTCCGCTTTTACAGCTTTAAAACGAATATTTTCCTCACTCCAAACAGTTTTGTTATTAAAAAGTACAAAATTGTTTCCTATATTGCTAAAAAGTTGACGTACATTTTCCCATGCATTTTCCGATGCAAGCACAAGAGTATTTGAATTTTCCTTTATGTAGTGCTTCAATGTTTCGGGGTCTGTGTGATCTAAATGATTGTGAGTAAGAATTATTATATCGGGGTTAAGCTCAAGAAAGCTCTTATCAACAGCCACTCTGCGTTTGTTTTGAGGCTCAATTTTTTCAACACTGTCAGACAAATATGGATCTATAAGAATAATTTTATTGTCGATTTCCATCATAAGACCCGCTTGTCCCAACCAAGTAATTTTCATTTTTATTTCATCTCCTCCAAATAAATTTCGGACACATAAGTTTTCGATGCATGTGGTAAAATATAGTCAAAACCGGCTTTCTTGCGGTTGTTTTCTTTATTTTGACAATTCACCTCACAGCTCATAGGTTCAAGACAAATATATTCATTTGCATTTCCGTTGTAAAACAGTCTGTAAAGAAATTTTTTATCTGTCTTATATACAAGTTTTATCCCTTTTCTTACATCTGCAAGATGTATTTTTCCATCATTTTGGATTTTATAATGTCGACTTACAACCTTTTCAAATGGATTAAATTTTCCGCTTTGTATTTTCTTTGTAACATCGTCAAAAGGCAAAAATCTACCTGTAGGTAAGTAATTTTTGTCTCTTTCTATTTCATTTCCTACATCTGCACATAAAAACACATCTTCAAAATTTCCGTTCTTTAAAAAAGGAACATTAAAAGTTGTATGAAATCCTAAAAAATTAGGCATATTTTTATCGGAAAGATTTGTTATTTCAACTGTTTGTCTAAATCCACTTTCACTTGAAAGCTTATATGAAATTTCAATGCGGAGTTTATGATACAATGACAATGACATACCCTCAAAAGCACATTTCACAAAATCCGTTCCTTTTTCTTGGATTTGAAACGTTGTTTCATGAAGTACTCCATGTAAAAAACAGTTTGTTTCTTTTTCGTTTATAGGATAAACATATTTTCTATCTTCAAAGACAAAAAAGCCGTTTTCAATTCTATTTACAGGATATAAAATTGGCATTCCGTATAAATAAGGATTATCAAGATTAGTTTTTCCTTTCGGTTCTCTCAAAATCACAGCATTATATTTTTCATTTCTCAAACTTATACAATTTCCGCCTCTGTAAGGATTTATAATTGCAGTATAATCACCTGATTTTAATTTTATCATTACTTGTTTTCCTCATTTAAAAAAGGTTTTGAACATGCAACCGTTAAGCATCTGTATTCTTGTCCGTAAAGTTCTTTTTCTTCTTCTGTTTCTGTAGGACGAACGGCGCAATAAAAATGATACAGTGCTCCATTATGATAAATCATACAAGGTTTATGTGCATGTGTGGAATCTAATTCGCCCAACTTACCGTAAGAAATAATTGGTTCTTCGCACTTTTTCCAATTTATCATATCATCACTTATAGCAACACCATCTTGTGCATGTTTCCAGTCAAAACCGCAATAAAACATTACCCAACGTTTATTTTTGCTGTCATAAAGAACATGTTGTCCACAAGAAAACATATTATCCCAATGATTTGGTGTAACCTTTAAAACAGGGTTATCTTCATATCTCTTCCAATTTTTCAAGGAATTTGAAAAAGCCATTCCCACCTGCTCGTGCCAACCAACACTTTGGTCTTTTCTGCCATTATAATAAAGGCAAAATTCATCTTCTTTCGGAACAATCCAAACAGAATACATTCCATCTCCGTCCCAACAACCTTTTTCTCCCTTTTGAAACACAGGTTCGGGTTCACAGTGCCACTCAAGCAAATTTTCGTCTGTAGTCCAGGCTAATCCGTTGGCAGCGGCTCCTACCTCATAACCTACTCCTGGATATGCATGATAAAACATCCAATATTTTCCGTCATGTTTTATCAATTTTCTGTTACCGTAAAGATCAATGTCGCACAACAAACATGAAATTGCACGTCCGTTTGTATCCCATGGTCTGCCGGAACCTGCGTCCAAAACAACGTCTTTTTTCTCCCAATGTAAAAGATCGTCCGACGTTGCCAAAGCGGTACGATATCCGTTTCCGTCAAAACCGATATAAAAGCAATAAAATTTTCCGTTATGTCTGCATATTCTCATATTATCAACTCCATAACGGTCAAATGTCCCCTCTTTTCACGATGGAGACAAAATTGGTTTTCCGTATTTATACGGAGTTAGATAATCATTAAACTCATTAGAAATCATAGTGTTACCTCGCAATCATATTTTATAACACAATTATACATCAAATTTTTTCATTTGTCTTTACACTAAATTATTTATTTTTAACTATACTTGCTTTTTCTAATATTTTGTGGTATAATTAATTAATAAAAGTGAGGTATTAAGCTGTGTTATATAAGTTAAATTTAGATAATGTAAAAATTTGCATAGTCGGAAGAACAAAAGAAAATCCACCTTGGAGACATTCGGGCAGAAAATTGCAATATAATCATTTGGTTGTTGTCATATCCGGTACTTGTGTATGCCATATTGAGGATAAAAGCTACACGCTGAATTCTTATGATACAATTTTTATTCCGGCAAATAAATTTTACTCTTTTGAAACAACTTCATATTGTGAATATTTTTTTGCTTGTTTTTACAGTGATTATATCGAAGCTAACGAAAATGATATGAAAATCTGTGCTTCTACTTTAAAAATGCCGGATACAAAATTTTTACTTTCAGAAAGCGAACATTTAAAAGACAATATAACATTAATGCCTGACTGCTCACACCTTAACAGCAAAACATACTCCAATATAAGTATGCTTTTTATAAAACTGCAACAGCTTAATTCTACTTGCAATTACCTTGACCGTTTATCGATAGATGTGTATTTTAAAGAAATTTTATTGTTGCTTTCAAAAAGCCTTCTGTTTATGGAAAAATCCTTAAAATATCCGCATCTGCTTGAACAAATGATTAATTATATAAATGAAAATTATACTGAACAAATAACAGTGGAAACATTGTCGGAAATTTTTTATGTATCGAAATCCCATGTTTGTTCACTGTTTTCAACCAATTTTAATATGACTGTAAGCGAATATGTTAATTTTATAAAATTGGAACATGCAACCGAGCTTTTATCTAATTCGGCAATGAATGTAACTCAAATAGCAGAATATCTAGGTTTTTCCAGTTTACACTATTTTTCCAGAGTTTTTAAGAAATTTTACGGTGTTTCACCAGCAAAATATTCCGTTTCAATTATAGATAAATAAATTTTTGTAAAAAAATTCCCCACCGTTTAAGATTTACCTAAAGCGGTGGGAATAGTATTTTATTATTAAATAATTTTAATCTTTTATTTTCTTTGCGGAAAAAGCAATTGTTAAAAGTAAAACAGAAAGTGAAGCAAAGGAAAGTAATTGCTGACCGTAAATATTAAAGCCTAAAAATGTATTTCCGTTATTTTGAATGTACGACAAAATTCGGCTTGCCGTTACGGAAGCACAAAATCCGCAAACACCTGAAATACTGTTTTTTATTGCCATTGCCTGGGAAAGATATTTTTCTTCAACATAGCTGTAAGCAATATTGAAATTATTTTGGTTTGTTCCCGCAAGGCTGACATTGTATAAAATTGTATAAACAACAACGCACCAGCGTGTGGAGGGGGTTGAAAAAACATTGAAAACATATCCCAAAAGTGCAATCAAAAATCCAAGCTTCATACCTTTTGAATAGGAAAATTTATCGGAAAATTTACCTATTGGCTTTGAAAATACAGCTCTCAAAAGATTAGCAACAATATTTATTATTTGTATTGCCGTAAGACTGAACATCAAGTCCTTTGTTTTAAATGTTCCCATAAAGCCGATTGTCATATATCTTGAAATATCCCAAAGTGCAGACATTATTATAACATTTATAAAATTTTTGTTTTTCAAAATATATTTAACAGTTTCTTTTATTGTAACGCTATCCTCATAAGCTTCGTTTTTTTGCTCTTTAATGGCAGAAAGGCTTATGAAATTACACACGCTTAAAACAAAAACGGAAATTGCGGAAAACAAAAATCCGCCGTTTAGATTTCCAATTGCTTCAAAGCTGTCTATTACAAAACCGACAATAAATGTGAAAATCATACCCGAAATAAGAGAAATAATTTCTTTTTTTGCGGAAAATACACCTCGTTCCGTTGGATTTACAAATGAATTTCCCCATTTATATATCACCGATGTGACGAAATAGTTGGAAAAATAGGCAAGAAGAATACAAAGTGCCACAAGAAGGGTTTTATATTTTACGTTGCCGTACATAAAAGGAACAAGGTAAAGACAAGCAAACAAAACTTGACTTAATGTACTGAAAAAAATTGCCGTTTTTTTAATGTTTTTAATTTTTGAAACACATATAACCGTGAAAAGCTGAAACAAAAATGCCAATGTCACAAAAGAAGAAATTATTCCTATTAAAGAATCGGAAATTCCTATTGCCGTAAGAAGCTTTGCCAAAAAAGCATCACTTACCAAAATTGTTACAAAATACTCAAAGGCACACTGCAATGTATAGGCATTTCTGGAACGCTTATATTCTTTTTGACTATATGTATTTTCTGTTATATTCATATTAATAATATTTTTTACTCCTTTCCTTTACAAATATCGGTTGAAGAACGAACAACAAGCTCGTGATTGACCGCTATATGCGTAATGTCGTTTGTTTTATTTAAAATTTTGTCGTAAAGCACGCCTACAGCAAGATTACATTGCTCATAAAATGCAATCTTCACAGTTGTAAGTGGCGGGACGCTGTATTTTGAATGTGGAATGTCATTGATTCCCACAACGGAAACATCTTTCGGAACACAAATATTATGCTTTGAAAATCCGTGAATTAAGCCTATTGCAACTTCATCGTAAGCTGTTACATAAGCAGTGAATGGCAAGCCTAGGGAAACTATTTTTTCAGCAGCAACCTCACCTATACGTTCAAAACGTTCCGAAATATTATAAATATTTTTGCTGTCCGCAAAAAGTCCGCTTTTTTCCATAGCAGACAAAAAAGCATTTTGCTTTTGAATTGTATTTGTTTCACCGACATAAGCGATTTTTTTGTGATTTAAAGTTTTCAAATGCTCAATAACGGTAAGAAAAATATTTTCCGTGCCACTATAAACAGTATCGCACCAATCGGAGCGTTCTTCGCCTATGCAAACAACAGGAATGTTCGGACGAATGTTGAATTTTGCATCCGAAAACGTAATAATTCCGTCCACTTCCCTACTTAAAGAAAGCGTATTCATTATTTTTGTAAGCTTTTGAAAATCGAAATCGTAAACATAAACCGCAATAAGCCCATTTCTTTTTTCAACCTCGTTTTTTATGCTTGTTATCATATCGGAATAGTGAATGCTGATAATTTCGGGGCAGACAACTGCGATAAGCGTAGGCTTATTTTTCATATATTCGATTTTCTTTTTGTTTTTTTCTTTAAAATAGCCTGTTTCCAAAGCTATTTTTCTAATTTTTTCCGTAAGCTCTCCGCTAACCTCTTTACTTCCCGAAAGTGCCTTTGAAACCGTGGAAACGGAAACATTGGCAAGCTCGGCAATTTTTTTATGAGTCAACTGTCTGTCCTCCGAATTTTCACTTTTTTCTCTTTTATTTTTTCAATTTTATAAGATATGTTGTATAAAGCGGAATATCAATACTGATTATTCCGTCTGTAATTTTTTCTTCTTTCATAATATCCATATCGTGTTCTTCGTCCAACACGAAAATTTGAATATTAGCATTTTTTGAAAAGCTTTCAAAATTAAGCTCAATTTTTTCGGTTGGTGCGTTATCGTCATCGTTAAAATATGAAATCATAATATCAAGCTCGTTTTCGTCATCGGAAATTGCACCGCAACCTTTGATATAGTTATTATCAGAACTGAAGCCTACACAGTTTTTAAGTTTGTAAAGCTCGTTAAACATTCTGAAAGGATAATAACCTTTCAAGCATTCACACACAAAATCCGTATTAAACAGACCGCACATACCGCAAGGGCGAGCATCGTAATACATAAGCATATCAAGTTCCTCATATTGGCAACCGCACATAACATTTGCAACAAATGAAGCACCTTTCAAGCTTTTTTCTGTTTTTAACGAATAAATCCATTCATCTCCCGTCCAACCTTTTATGTAATTCCATTCGTTGAGAATACTTTCTATTTCACCGTATCCGCTTTCTACCATAAGCTTTTTAATTCTTCTTACTTTATCAATAACACTTTGAGTTTCGCAAGCATAGATGTGCCAAGAGAAGAAATCCATAGGAACATTTCTTTTTTTCATTTCAGTCAAAAAGTCTGCTGCCCATTCTTCACTGTATGCCAAAGCAGGACCGCCAATTTTTAAATTCGGAAAACATTTTTTCAAATGCTTTGCGGCTATTTCATACAAATCGAAAAATTGTGCTTTTGTTCCGCCCCAGCATCTCTTATTATCGCTGTCATCACTATCGAGATCCGGCTCATTCCAAATTTCCCAATATTCCATATCGTAATGGAAGCCGTCTGCCCAACCTTCGGTATAATGCTTTATAATATGCTCACAAATAACAGCCCATTTTTGAAAATCTTTCGGTGGTAGAGTGTTGTATTTTTTTATTTCGTGTTCAATTCTTGAACCTAAACGATAAAATGTTCTTGTATTTGCGTGTTCCGTAACCTTAATATATTGGTCGGTTACGGCAAAATCGTAAGAATTTTTGTCGTAAGGGTCTTTATCGAAATCGGGGAAAATAAAGTTTACATCAACTGTGTGATTCCCGCCGTAGGTTGCGTAAAAAGATGCATCGTGATTTCTTGCATAAGGAATCCCCGCTTCTCTGTATGCATCTATATTTGTTACAAGCTGATCTTCACCAAACTTGTAAACAGGTCCGTTATTTACTGCATGCATGGGCTTAATTTTACCCATTTTTTCAT
>CAYPIJ010000060.1:0-10790 GCA_964410755.1 uncultured Oscillospiraceae bacterium
AAATCACTTAATTGAAAGCAAAAACAAAGAACCGCAATATTTGCAATAAATTAAACAATATTTACTATTGATTATTTATTGCTTTTTTTGTATAATTGAATTATAAAAGAAAATGTATGTTAATTAAAATAGAAACAGAGAGGTATATATTATGGCAAAAAACGATGTTTTTGCAAATATTGCGGCAGGATACAAGGTTGACGCAGACAGAGGTCTTGTCAGCATAGTTCCCCAAGAGCTGCCCAATATTTCCACAGAACTAAAAAAAGGAAATGAAGACGGTTTCCAACTTTTTAAAAAATCCGACACAAAAGAAGAACTTATGAAAGAACTTTCCGAAATGAAAGCTTACTACAAGCCTTTTTTGGAAAATCATGCTCCGAAAATCAATGAATTGTGCGAAAGAACAGAACTTACGGACTTTATGTTCACTCTTGACAACGAAGAAGAAAGAATGCTTAAAATTCCTTACTACAGCGGTCCTACAGGTAAACATACCGCTGTTTACAAAACAGATTTTGAAGTAAACTATTCTTCCAAAAATTCCGTTTTTATCTGCTTTAAAGGTGTTGACTACATAGCCGAAGTTTTTGTAAACGACACATTTGTGGGAAAACACGAGGGCTTTTTCGCTCCATTTGAATTTGACATTACAAATGCCGTAAAAACAGGTAAAAATACGCTTAAAGTAATTGTTAAAAACGATTACGTTATGATGGGTAACGTAAATATGAACGGTGTAAAAATTACAGGCGATAAGGTTTACGCCGCAACCGGATTAGGCTGGGACGACCCCCTTGTCGGTTGGCATCACTGCCCTCCCGGCTTTGGTATATACAACAAGGTTTTTGTTGAAGTAAGAGAAAAACAATATATTTCCGATATTTTCCCAAGAGTAAATTCAAATGCAAGTGAAATTTGGGTTGAATGCTTTTCAACGGAAGAAATGAGTAAAGACGTAAGATTTGAAATGAGCATTTACGGTCAAAACTTTAAAGAAACAGTTGTTGAAAATATGAGTTACACGCCGATTACACACATCGAAACAGGTGTCGGCGATACCCTTACCGAAGCAAAAATGATTGCCGAAGGTAAGCTCGGTGCAGGTATTCCTTTACAAATAGGTTGCGGTTATAACAAATTTATAATCCCCGTTGAAATAAAAAACAGAAAAATTTGGGAATCCGAAACACCGTATTTATACCAAGTACAAATAAAAATGTTTGTTGAAGAAAAGCTTGTATCCGTAAAATCCAGACAATTCGGTATAAGAGATTTTTCACAGGATTTAAACAGCACTCCAAAAGGCAAATTTTACTTAAACGGTAAAGAAATACGTTTAAGAGGTGCCAACACAATGGGCTATGAACAGCAAGACGTTTTAAGAGGCGACTTTGAACAGCTTATCGACGATATGCTCCTTGCAAAGCTTTGCAATATGAATTTCTTGCGTTTAACGCAAAGACCCGTTCAAGAAGAAATATATGATTATTGCGACAGATTGGGGCTTATGATTCAAACGGATATGCCACTTTTCGGAACAATTCGCATAAATCAATATTGTGAAACATTAAGACAAACAGAAGAAATGGAAAAACTGGTAAGAAGTCACCCATGCTGTATAATCGATAGCTACATTAACGAACCTTTTCCCAATGCTTCCAATATGCCCCACAGAATGATTTCAAGAAAAGAAATGATGAATTTCTTTGAAGCTGCGGACAACATTGTTAAAATGCAAAATCCCGACAGAGTTACAAAGCACGTTGACGGCGATTACGATCCACCTTCAAAGCTTATGCCCGACAATCATTGCTACACCATGTGGTACAACGGACACGGAATAGATATGGGAAAACTTAACAAAGGCTATTGGCTTGACGTATTCCCCGGTTGGCATTGCGGTTGTGGTGAATTTGGTGCCGAAGGTCTTGATTTTCCGGAAGTTATGAAATCCGACTATCCGAAAAGCTGGATTGAAGAACCTTTTGACCCCAACAATATTGTAAATGCTCAAACAGGACCTTTCCACTACTTCTTCTATGAAACTCCGAAAAGTATGGAAGAATGGGTAAGCGAAAGCCACAGGCATCAAATTTTCGCAACAAAGCTTATGACATCTGCTTTAAGAAGAAATTCACTTATAAATACATTTGCAATTCACCTTTTCATAGATGCATGGCCAAGTGGCTGGATGAAAACAATAATGGATTGCAAACGAAATCCGAAGCCTGCGTTTTTTGCATACAGAGACTGTTTAGCACCTACATTTTGCAATATTCGTTCCGACAGATTTACATTTTTTGAAAATGAAAAAATCCGTCTTGAAGCATATCTTGTTTGCGACCATGAACGTCCCGACAGTGTTTCATATATGGTTGAACATAACGGAGAAATAATATATTCAAAAAAAGTAAACACGATAGCAGACGATTTCCAAGGCTACATCGAATTTGAAGCACCTAAAACGACGGAAAAAACAGAAATTACAGTTTATATGGGAGCAATCAAGGACGGAAAAACCGTTGATTATACAAAAGAAACTTATTTTGTATATCCCTATGAGGAATTGAAACCATTTAATCAAATTTCTTATGAAGAATACAACAAAAACAGAGATGCTTACAACGAAAAAGTCAAAAACGGTGAACAAGTTGTAATTGAGCCTATGGAAGCGGGAGAATATACAATAGGAAATTCAAAAATAACGGTTACAGATTGTGGAATGAGTCCTCTCTATTTTGTTTCAAGAGACACCGACCACAGATTTACACAAGGACTTTGTAAAAATGAATTAGGATTTTTCTACGATTCCGCTCTTGACAGAATGTCTCCGATTATATACGCAACAATTGAGGGAGAAAACGTAATTCCCGCTGTTTTGTCAGGCAATCAAGACAACAACGGAAATTGGCACACAGTTACTGCAATGGGTGAAGTGAAATTCGGTAACGGAAGTTTTGTTCTCAATCAGCTTGCCTTGAAAGACAAAGAAAAAAATCCGCCTATTGTTAAACTTATGAACAACATAACAAAATAAAAAAACAAATAAGAAGAAATGCATTAAGGAACAAAAGTTCTTTAATGCATTTTATTTATGATAACTTTCATTATTCAATATTTTAAAGCCACGATAAATTTGTTCTGTCAAAACAAGTCTTGCAAGATTATGAGGAAAAGTCATTTTTGAAAGAGAAATTTTTTTGTGGCACATATTAATAACTTTTTGTGAAATTCCGTGAGAACTGCCTATTATAAAGCACAGGCCACCGTTAATTTTGTTTTCTTCCAAAAAGTCGGCAAAGCTCTCACTTGAAAAGCTTTTTCCGTCAATAGTCATGGCAACAAGTGTCATTCCCTTTGGCAAATTTTTAATTATGCTTTCCCCTTCTTTTTCCAAAACGCTTTCTATTTCCTTTTGATTGGGATTTTGAGAAACAGGTAAATCCTGAAGCTGTACGCAAGAAAAATCCGTATATTTTGAAAGTCTTTTTTCATATTCCTCAATAAGCTCTCGCATGGATTTTTCCTTTATTTTTCCAACTGTTATTATTTTCGTTTTTACCATATTTTCACCTACAAAATAACAAGCTTTCCCAGTTCACCTCTGGGTGAAACCCACATTTCAACGTCTTTATCAACAATAATATTATTGCGTTCCAAAACACTTTTTACCGTTTCGTAAGCAATTTCCGTAGTATTCGCTTCACCGCTCAAATGTCCCAAAACAATTCTTTTCACACCTTTTGAAACAAGATAGCTTGCAAATTTTCCGCAATTTTCGTTTGAAAGATGCCCACCATCACTTAAAATTCTTTGCTTTAAGTCCAAAGTATAACCGCAATTTTGCAAGCACATAACATCGTGATTGCTTTCTATAAACACCAAATCTTCACCAAAAACATCTTCATAAAGATTTTTTCTTAAAAATCCAATATCCGTCAGAATCGATATTTTTTTATCTTCTGCCACAAGGTTATATCCCACAGTGCCGGGTGCATCGTGAGGGACGGAAAAAGGCGAAACATAAAAATTACCCAAATTTATCTTTTGTTTTTCATCAATCTGAAAAACCTTCGATTTATACGTTCCCAAAGCTTCATTCATTTTTTTGTTTTTATAAAAAAGCTCTGTCAATGTTTCGGAAGTTGCACAAACTTTTGCATTTGTATTTTTCAAAATCATAGGCAACGATGCTGTATGGTCTGTATGACAATGAGAAATGAAAACAGCATCAATATCGGAAACATTTTCACCTATAATAGTCATATTTTCTTTAATTTTCTTGAAACTGCAACCGCAATCAAACAAAATTCTTACATTATCGTAAGAAACAAAAATAGAATTGCCGTTACTGCCCGAAAAAAGCGGGCAAAATTTTAATTTGCCCATCTTTTAAAATTCCTCTTTTATAATTCTTCCACCGATACCGGTAATTTTTTCAACTACCTTTTCATATCCTCTTTCAATGTGGTAAATATCGTAAATTTCGGTTTTTCCGTCTGCCATAAGCCCTGCAATAAGCATTGCGGCTCCTGCTCTTAAATCGCAGGAATTAACCGGTGCGGCCTGCAATTTTTCCACGCCTTCAATAAACGCCATATTTCCGTTTGTTCGAATATTCGCACCCATTTTTTTCAGTTCTTCCGTAAACTTAAATCTGGAATCCCAAACCGTTTCCGTAACTGTACTTGTACCTTTCGCAATAGACAAAAGTGTTACAATAATAGGCTGCATATCTGTGGGAAAACCGGGATACGGCATAGTTTTCACAACGGCATTTTTATAAACTTCATTTTTGGGAAAAATATGAATTGCATCGTCAAATTCTTCCACTCCAACACCTATTTCAATAAGCTTTGCAGTCATCGGTTCAAGATGCTTGGGAATAACATTGGAAATTTTAACATTTCCTCTTGTTGCCGCAGCCATAACCATATACGTTCCCGCTTCAATTTGGTCGGGAATTATGGAATATGTCGTTCCGCTTAATGACGGCACACCTGTAATTTTTATGCTGTCTGTTCCGGCACCTTTAATTTTTGCTCCCATGGAGTTCAAAAAGTTGGCAACGTCAACAATATGCGGTTCTTTTGCCGCATTTTCAATTACCGTATTCCCCTCTGCACGACAAGCACAAAGCATTGCATTTATGGTTGCACCAACGGAAACCATATCCAAAAATATGTTGTTTCCAACAAGCTTATCGGCATTCGCTGTTACAGAACCGCCTCCCGTAACAGTCGTTGCACCCAAAGCTTCAAAAGCTTTAACGTGCTGGTCAATGGGACGCTGTCCCAAGTTACAACCGCCGGGAAGTGCAACCTGTGCACTGTTGTATTTGCCCAAAAGAGCCCCCATAAAATAGTAGGAAGCACGCATTCTTGAAGAAAGTTCATAAGGAACTGTTGTTGAATTAACTTTCGTTCCGTCTATGTAAAGAACACCGGGAGATTTATAGTAAACCTCCGCTCCGAGTCTGTCAAGTATGTTTATCATAACCCTAACATCTGAAATATCGGGAACATTTTCCAAAGTACAAGGAGAATCGGCAAGCAAAGTTGCAGGTATCATAGCCACCGCAACATTTTTCGCTCCGCTTATAACAACTTCTCCCTCTAAAGGCTTTCCGCCTGTAATAACAAATCTTTTCAAGTGATTTTCACTCCTTTTCAACGTTACATTTCATTATAACATAGTTTTAAAAAAAAATAAAGAGTTTTTTGCAAAAAAACTCTTTATTTTGATTATTTTTTATTTTACGATACCAAAAAGTCCTTAATTTCTTCAAAAACGCTCTCTGTTTTTGAAAAATCGAAATTATTAATGTAAAAACTTTCAAGCTCATCATGATATTTTTTTGCTTTTCCGACGTCACTTAAAGCTTTATTTATATATTTTTTATAAATTTCTTCATTTGCGGAATTATCGTAATCGTTTTTTGAAAACTCCTTAAAAGAAACAATTTCGTCTGCTTGTGCCACCGTGTGGAACACATTTGACGTTGTAATTGCAATTTGCGTATTTTCAAAAACTATATGCTCCGGTTCATAGGGCTTAAGGGGGCAATAATAAACATTTACATCTGTATTTTGATTTTCGCAATAGGAAATTATTTTTTTCATAACTTCCCCTGCTCCGTCACCAACCTCACAATCAAGCCTTATAATATATTTATCGTGCATAATACTGTCACAAAAATTCACATTTCCTTGTGGTGTAATTCCCGACAAAAACATTTTTCTTGTTTTTTTACTGTCACGATTATGAATAACTCGACGAGATATATTATAGCAAAAAGCATCTACTGCTCTTACATCTGCATTTTTCAAGCTTTCGCTTTTCATAGCATCGTAAACGGAAGATGCAATTCGCAAATTTTCATAGCATTTTGAAAAGCAATTTGAAATATTTTGATTAAGTAAAAAAATATCTTCCTTATGTTTCTCTATATTACTGTCAATGAAATCCCCCACATTGAATATTTTATCATAAGCACCGGGATACCGTGGGTCAACAATATGCGGTGAGGTTCCGTCTATAACAGCAGAATTATATTTCGGCAAATAAACACCGTCCAAAGAGTCAACATCACTTGAACAATGTAGATAATCCACATCTTCATTTTCATTTTTAAAATATTCACCGATTTTTTTCATAATGCTTGATTTTCCGGTTCCGGGTCCACCCTTTATAACGGCAAGCTTACCAACAGAATCTTTTTTTAAAATATTGCCGTAAAAGCTCACAAAACCGATAGGTGTATTTCCGCCGGGAAAATAATGGCGAATCATACTCATATTTCATCCACTCCTTTTGTGTACATTATATGCCAAAAGAAGCACAGAGTGATAATTTTAAATTTAAAAATTTATTTCATTTCCACTTTTACCGAACGAGAATATTCCCCCGGTGTCATATTGGTGATTTTTTTAAACTGACGTGAAAAATAGTGAATACTGTCATACCCCAAAATTTCCGCAATTTGCGTGAAATTATATGTATCTTCCCTAATTAAGGTTTTTGCATACTCGATTTTCATATCGGCAAAATAAGAAATAACGCCTTTACCCATTTTTTTTCTGAATGTCTCTTTTAAACTTGTTTTACTCATATTTGCAAACACCGCAACCTCGTCAAGAGTAATTTTGTTTTTTATATTTTCTTGCATATATCCTATTATTTCCGAAACAATATCATTTTCCATATTTTGTTTCATTATAGGCGTTGATTTTACACTTTTTGTGGTATTGTTTCTGTAAAGTGAAATCAAAAACTGCTCCAAATTAAGCTTTAGCATCTGCTCGGAAGCAAAAAGCTGTTCTTCGTCGTAACGGTCAAGCTTTTTCAAAAAAGGGTCTCCCAAAGGTGAAGAAAAACTCTTTGTAGCCTCTCTTACCACGTTTGCAAGCATTTTTCTTTCTTCGTCGGTCACATTAAGAATTTTATTGTTGAAAAAACTCATGGCTCGTGATTTACATTCAAAAGCAATAATAACCGTATTCGGGGCAACAACTCCGTCCGACTTTACATTGTGAAATTCCCCCGGCTTATGAAAAACAATTTGTCCCCTCTTCATTTTAAACCATTTATCGTCTGCTCTTATAAGCATTTCGCCTTTATCAACATAAACAAATTCCCAAAAATCGTGACTTTCTCCGCAAAATTCATATTCCTTGCCGTATTCAAAATAGTGAACCGTAACTATTTTATTAACACTTATTTTGTTTTTCAATGTTGTAAAACAATACTCCATAAAAAATCGCTCCAATCTTCAAATTTTACTCTTATTATAATCATTATAACACATTAAGACTAAAAATGCAAACATTTTGACTGATTTGATAAATATTTTTTTCTTTTTCAATGTTATAATTATGATATAATAGTATAAATAGGTTTCGGAGGTATGAAAAAATGGAAATAAAAGTATGTAACAATTACGAAGAAATGTCCGCTTATGCGGCAAAAATAATAGCAAGTCAGGTTATTTTAAAACCAAACAGCATTTTAGGACTTGCAACAGGCTCAACTCCCGTGGGTACTTACAAAGAGCTTATTAAAATGTACAAAGAAAATTCTGTTGATTTTAAGGACGTAATCACTTTCAATCTTGACGAATATTACCCCATAAAACAAACAAACGACCAAAGCTATAAATATTTTATGAACGAAAATTTGTTCAACCACATAAATATCAATAAAGAAAACACACACATTCCAAACGGTGAAACAACAGATCCTGCAAACGAATGTAAAAAATATGATGAAATGATTGAAAAAGCAGGCGGAATAGATTTACAAATTTTGGGAATAGGTCAAAACGGTCATATCGGATTTAACGAGCCGGACGAATTTTTATATCCCGAAACTCACGTTACGGATTTAACACAAAATACCATTGAAGTAAATTCAAGATTTTTCAACGATATTTCCGAAGTGCCCACAAAAGCACTTACAATGGGAATAGGCACAATAATGAAAGCCAAAAAAATTCTTATTCTTGCAAACGGGAAAAGCAAGCTTGACATTGTAAACAAGCTTATAAACGGAAAAATCACAACAAATGTGCCTGCTTCTCTTTTAAAAGTTCATCCCGATGTTGTTCTTATTTGCGACAAAGAAGCTTATGCAAGTATGCATTTGGGAATTGATATTGGCGGAACATCAATTAAATACGGTGTTGTGGACTCAAAAAAAAACATAATTGAAAAAGGTCAAATTCCAACACAGCTTCACAACGGAGCTGAGGGGATTATGGACGACATTATAAGCCTTACAAAAAATCTTCAAAAAACATACCCACTTGTAAGCTTGGGAATAGGAACAGCGGGAAGAGTTGACTTGAAAACAAAAAACGTAACCGCAACAAATATACCATTCAACAACACACCGATAAAATCATACATAGAAAGTAAAATTGATTTACCTGTAGACGTTGAAAACGATGCTAACTGCGCCGCATTGGGCGAAGCGTTGGCAGGAGTTGCCGACAACGAAGATAATGTTCTCGCTGTAACTTTGGGAACCGGAATCGGCGGTGGAATAATTATTAACAAAAAAATCTACAGCGGTTCTAACGGTGAAGCAGGGGAAATAGGTCACATGTCAATAAAATCAGACGGACTTCCCTGCCCTTGCGGTAACATAGGTTGTTGGGAACGTTACGCATCGATTACAGCGTTAATAGAGCAAACAAAAAAAGCCGCAGAAGAAAATCCCGACAGCATTCTTGCAAAAAATATCGCTTCAAAAAACGGAACTGTAAACGGAAAAACAGTTTTCAAAGCTATGAATGACGAATGTGTAGTTGCAAAAAAAGTTTTTGACGAATATATCAACTACCTTGCAATCGGTTTAAAGAGTATAATCAACATATTCAAGCCGGGTCTTATTGTTTTGGCAGGCGGAATTACCGCACAAGGCGACAATCTTTTGGTTCCTCTTGTTGAAAAACTTAATTCCGAAACACCTGTTAAAATTTCAAGACTTCAAAATGATGCCGGTATTGTAGGAGCGGCAATGCTTTACAAATCGAAAAAATAATAAAAAACACTTGCATTTTCTCTATCCTTATGGTACAATAGTATCATAAGGATTTTTTTTGGAGGAATATTATGAAAGCATTAATAACAGGAGCTTCTTCCGGCATTGGAAAAGAATTTGCAAAACAACTGTCAAAAATGGGTTACGATGTAATTCTCGTTGCCAGAAGAACGGAAAGACTTGAAGAATTGAGAAAAAAGTTGAAAACAAATTCACAAATTATAAAAGCGGATTTATCAAACGAAAATGAAGTTAAAGAACTTTACGAAAAAACAAAAAACGAAAATATCGATATTTTAATTAACAACGCAGGTTTTGGTGCATTGGGAAATTTTGAAGAAATAGAACTCGAACGTGAAATTGAAATGATTAACACAAACGTTAAAGCCGTTCATATTTTAACAAAGCTTTTTCTTAAAGATTTCATAAAAAAAGATAAGGGATACATTTTAAATGTTGCATCTATTGCAGGCTTTTTTTCAGGTCCCTATCTTGCGACTTACTATGCAACAAAATCTTATGTGCTCACATTAACCGAAAGCATTTACGGAGAATTGAAAAATAAAAAATCCAATGTTTATGTTGGTGCATTATGTCCCGGTCCCGTAAAAACGGAATTTGACCAAGTTGCAAACGTTAAATTTTCTTTAAAAGGTGTAACCGCTCCCTATGTGGCAAAATATGCAATTGAAAAAATGTTTAAAGGAAAAAATATTATTTTACCGTCATTTTCGGTAAAATCAGCTGTATTTTTCTCTCGATTTGTTCCGAGAAAAATGCTCCTTAAAATAGTATCAAAATCACAAACCAAGAAAATGTAATAAAAAATATAAAAAAAATTGACAAAAAATATCGAATAGTGTATAATAACAGATGAGGTAAAATTCAAAACAGTTTTACATAAGCTGGGCAGTTATGCCATTTCCCTATCCGATTTTCTTAATCGAGGAAAGGAGTGGTTGCTATGAAAAAACACATTTTAAGAGTAATCTTTTTAACAATGGTTTTCACCATAAAAGCAAAATAACGCCCACCGGTCAAAGTAGCGTTATTTAACTTTATTAAATAAATCTGCAATGGCAAAACTGCTTGAGTTTTACCTTTTCTAATTTCATTATACAATATAATTTTATTTTTGTCAATACTTTTAGCAAATTTTCCAAAAAACAACTTAATTAATATCAAAACAGATAAAAACGGAGTACTCAAATTGAGTGCTCCGTTTTTGTATTTCATAATAATAT
>CAYPIJ010000061.1:0-10742 GCA_964410755.1 uncultured Oscillospiraceae bacterium
TGTACATTGGTTCTACTTCTGTAAGAGGTTTGCATCATCTTGTTTACGAAATTGTGGATAACGCAATCGACGAAGCATTGGCAGGTTATTGCGACCATATTGAAGTAACGATAAATCCCGATAATTCCGTTACGGTTGTTGATAACGGTAGAGGTATACCGGTAGGTATTCACCCGAAAATGGGTATTCCTACCGTTGAAGTTGTTTTCACAATTCTTCATGCAGGCGGTAAGTTCGGTGGTGGAGGATATAAAGTGTCCGGAGGTCTTCACGGCGTTGGCTCTTCCGTTGTAAATGCACTTTCACAGTGGCTTGAGGTTGAAGTTTCCAATGGTGAACATATCTATAAACAGCGTTACGAAAGAGGTAAGGCCGTAACTTCCTTGGAAATTATCGGAGATACACAAAACAAAGGTACAAAAGTAACTTTTATGCCGGATTCTTTAATATTTGAAACAACGGATTTTGAATATAACGTTTTGCTTACAAGATTGAGAGAACAAGCATTCCTTAATAAAGGTATAAAAATTACTTTTAAGGATTTGAGAGGTGAAGAAGAAGTTTGCAACGTTCTTCACTATGAGGGTGGTATAAAATCCTTTGTTGAATATATCAATAAAGACAAAACAGCGCTTCACCCCGATGTAATTTATCTTTCAAACGAAAAAGAAAATATGATTGTGGAAATCGCATTCCAATATACCGATTCCTACAGCGAAAATATTGTAAGCTTTGCAAACAATATCAATACAACCGAGGGCGGTATGCATGAAACGGGCTTTAAAGCAGCTTTAACAAGAATTTTAAATGATTACGCAAAAAAACGTAATATGCTTAAAGACAGCGATAAGGCTTTGAGCGGTGAGGACGTAAGAGAAGGTATAACAGCCATTATCAGCGTAAAATTGCAAGAAGCACAGTTTGAAGGTCAGACAAAAACGAAGCTTGGAAATTCCGAAGCGAGAACTGCAACGGAAAGTATGATGCAGGATTCCTTGGTTGCATATTTGGAACTCAATCCCGGTGTGGGTAAGCTTATTTTGGATAAGGCTTTCAGTGCATCTCGTGCAAGAGAAGCCGCAAGAAAAGCAAGAGAGCTTACAAGAAGAAAAACAGCACTTGAAAATACAAGACTTCCCGGTAAGCTTGCGGATTGTTCCGAAAGAAACAATGAATTTACCGAAATATACATTGTCGAGGGTGATTCTGCGGGAGGTAGCGCAAAGCAGGGACGTGACAGACGTTTCCAGGCTATACTTCCTTTGTGGGGAAAAATGCTTAACGTTGAAAAAGTAAGAATAGACAAGGTTATCGGAAACGAAAAGCTTCTTCCGGTTATAACGGCTTTGGGAGCAGGTGTCGGAGAAGATTTTGATGTTGAAAAATTAAGATACGGTAAAATTATAATTATGGCCGATGCCGATGTTGACGGATCTCATATCAGAACCTTGCTTTTAACATTCTTTTTCCGTTATATGCGTCCCCTTATTGAAGAAGGACACGTATTTTTGGCACAGCCACCATTGTATAAGGTATTTAAAGGCAAAAATACAAGATATGCATATACAGACGAGCAGTTGAAAGAAGAACTTGCGGAAATCGGTGCAGATGCAAATGTTCAAAGATATAAAGGTCTTGGTGAAATGAATCCCGATCAGCTTTGGGAAACAACTATGGATCCGACAACAAGAACAATGCTCAAGGTTACACTTGAAGATGCAATCGAAGCCGACAAGATTTTTACCGTTCTTATGGGTGAAGAAGTTGAACCCAGAAGAGAATTTATTGAAGCTAACGCAAAATATGTTGAAAATCTCGATGTATAATAGCCTTAACGAAAGGATGAATATATAAATGAATACAGAACAATTTGAAAATGAACATATAGTGCCGGTTGACCTTGTTCACGAAATGAAAAACGCCTACCTTGCATATTCCATGTCGGTTATCGTTGCAAGAGCATTGCCGGATGTAAGAGACGGACTTAAGCCTGTTCACAGAAGAATACTTTATACAATGCATGAGGACGGACTTACTCCCGAAAAAGCATACAGAAAATGTGCTACCACAGTCGGTGACGTTCTCGGTAGATATCACCCTCACGGTGATACATCGGTTTATGATGCACTTGTAAGATTGGCACAGGATTTTTCACTTCGTTATCCTCTTATTGACGGACAAGGTAACTTCGGTTCTATTGACGGTGACCCTGCTGCCGCTTACCGTTATACAGAGTCAAGAATGGCTAAACTTGCCCAGGTTATGCTTAAAGAAATCGACAAAGAAACAGTTGACTTTTCACCTAACTTTGATGAAAGATTGAAAGAGCCCAATGTTTTGCCTGCAAGATTTCCTAACCTTTTGGTAAACGGTTCTTCGGGTATTGCGGTAGGTATGGCAACAAATATTCCGCCACATAATCTTACCGAATGTATCGATGCTATTTGTGCAACAATAGACAATCCCGAAATCACAATAGATGAGCTTATGAATTACATTAAAGGACCCGATTTTCCAACAGCAGGTGTTATAATGGGAAAAAGCGGTATTCGCTCATATTTCAATACGGGAAGAGGAAAAGTTATTGTAAGAGCAGATGCTGAAATCGAGGACGACGGTAACAGACAAAGAATTATCGTAAAAGAATTGCCTTATCAGGTAAATAAAGCAAGACTTGTTGAAAAAATAGCTGAGCTTGTTCATGAAAAACGTCTTGAAGGTATAGCAGACTTGAGGGACGAGTCCGATAAAGACGCCGGTATCAGAATAGTTATTGAAATAAAAAAAGATGCTGCCGCAAATATTGTGCTTAACAATCTTTACAAATATACTCAAATGCAGGATACTTTTGGTGTAATTATGCTTGCACTTGTTGACGGCCAGCCTAAAATCCTCAATATGCGTGAGGTTATAGATTGCTATATTGCTCACCAAAAGGACGTTATCGTAAGAAGAACTCGTTACGATATGAAAAAAGCCGAAGCACGAGCTCACATTTTGGAGGGCTTAAAAAAGGCACTTGATAATATTGACGAAATTATCAGAATTATTCGTTCTTCCTACAATGAGGCAAAAGAAAGACTTATTGCGGCTTTTGGATTTACCGATATTCAAGCTCAAGCAATTTTGGATATGAAACTTATCCGTTTGCAAGGTTTGGAAAAAGAAAAAATCGAAAATGAACTTGCAGAACTTCTCAAACAGATTGAATACTATAAGGAAATTCTTGCAAGCGAGCAAATGGTGCTTGACATAGTAAAAGCCGAGCTTACTGAAATTAAAGAAAAATACGGTGATGAAAGAAGAACAAAAATCAGTTTTGACTATTCTCAAATCGACGATGAAGACCTTATCGAAGAAGAGGACGTTGCAATTTGTGTTACTCACTTGGGATATATCAAACGTCAGCCCACAACCACTTTTAAAAGCCAAAACAGAGGTGGAAGAGGTATTTCAGGCTTGTCTACCAGAGGCGAGGATTTTGTTGAAGAACTTTTTGTTACATCAACCCATAATTATATAATGTTCTTTACAAATAAGGGAAGAGTTTTCAAGCTTAAAGCTTATCAAATTCCCGAAGCGGGAAGAACAGCAAGAGGTACAGCAATTGTGAACCTTCTTAATTTTGAGCCTGACGAGCATATAACGGCAACAATAGATATAAAAGGTTTTGAAGAAGACAAATTCCTATTTATGGCAACAAGGAAAGGTGTTATCAAAAAGACATCTCTTGATGATTACGATACAAACCGTACAGGCGGACTTAAGGCGATTGAACTTGACGAGGACGATGAACTTATCTGTGTAAGAGTTGTTGACGACAATGACCAAGTTGTTCTTATTACTCATAACGGTATGTCCATAAGAATTGCCGTTTCGGGCTCAAGAGCACAAGGGCGTGTTACAAGAGGTTGCAGAGGTATTTCTTTGCGTGAAGATGACTATATTGTGGGTATGAGCATTATTGACGAAAATTCCGATTTGCTTATTGTTTCCGAAAACGGTCTCGGAAAGCGTACTCTTTATGACGAATACAAGCTTCAAAAACGTGGCGGTATCGGTGTTAAAACTTATAAAATCACGGAAAAAACCGGTGTTGTTGCAGGTGCAAGATCTGTTTCAGACGGTCAAGATGTTATGATTATTACATCTGCAGGTGTCATTATAAGAATGAAAGCGGAAGATATTAAAACAGCCGGAAGAAATACACAAGGTGTAATTCTTATGAGACCTGATGACGGTGTTAAGGTTGTTTCCGTAACTGTTGCACCTCGTGAAGATGATGAAGAAGAAAATTCCGAAAATACGGAAAACGCAGAAGAAGTAACACAAGAGACACAAGAATAAAAATATGGGGCGGTGAAATAACCGCCCTGTTTTAAGAAATTGAAATATAATATATGTATAAGGTGACAAAATTATGTACAAACTTTTAAAAAAAGACGGTAATGCAAGACGAGGTGAGTTTCATACTGTTCACGGAGTTGTGCAAACTCCTGTTTTTATGAATGTGGGAACAGCTGCCGCCATTAAGGGTGCTGTTTCAACAACAGATTTAAAGGAAATCGGCTGTCAGGTTGAGCTTTCAAATACTTACCATCTTCATTTAAGACCGGGAGACGAAATCGTTAAGAAAAACGGCGGACTTCATAAATTTATGAATTGGGACAGACCTATTCTTACCGACAGCGGAGGATTTCAGGTTTTTTCTTTGGCAAAAATAAGAAAAATAGAGGAGGAGGGAGTAACCTTCGCCTCTCATATTGACGGCAGAAAAATATTTATGGGCCCCGAGCAAAGTATGCAAATTCAGTCGAATTTGGCATCAACTATTGCAATGGCGTTTGATGAATGTATTGAAAACCCCGCAACCAGAAGTTATGTAAAACAGTCTACCGACAGAACTGTTCGTTGGCTTGAACGTTGCAAAAAAGAAATGGACAGACTTAACAGCCTTGATACAACCATAAACAAAAAACAGATGCTTTGGGGGATAAATCAAGGCGGTACCTATGAGGATATAAGAGTGGAACATATCAAAAGGATTGCCGAACTTGATTTGCCGGGCTACGCAATAGGCGGTCTTGCTGTTGGAGAAACCCATGAGGAAATGTACAGCATTATAGAGGCAGTCGAACCCTTTATGCCTGCGGACAGACCTCGTTATCTTATGGGAGTCGGTACTCCGGGGAATATTTTAAACGGAGTTTTAAGAGGAATAGACTTTTTCGATTGCGTTATGCCTGCAAGAAACGCTCGCCATGGCTCTGTTTTTACACACAACGGTATAACTCATATTACAAATAAAAAATATGAAACAGACGACCGCCCAATTGACTCACAGTGTGATTGTCCCACGTGCAGAAATTATTCGAGAGCTTATATAAGACATCTTTTTAAAGCAAAGGAAATGCTTGCTTTAAGACTTTGCGTAATTCATAATCTTCATTTTTACAATAAGCTTATGGAAGATATAAGATTTCACATTGAAAAAGGGGACTATGAAGAATTTTGCAAAAAAACAGCTCCGATTTATGACGGAAAATGTGAAGATTAATTTTTATTTTTTAGTTTTTTATGCTTTTTTGAAAGGAAGTAATTTTTATGACAATGTATGAAAATGTCGGACTTATTTTGGAAGGCGGTGGTATGCGAGGAATTTATACCGCAGGAATATTGGACTTTTTTATGGAAAAAGAAATGAATTTTAAAGAAGTTATCGGTGTTTCCGCAGGTGCTTTGCACGCAACAAGCTATCTTTCCAATCAAAAGGGAAGATCCAAACGTATAAGTTTGGATTATTTAAAGGACAAAAACTATTGCTCTGTTTACAGCCTTATAAAAACAGGTGATATTTTCGGAGTTGATTTTTCCTACCATAAAATCCCCGATTTTCTCAATCCTTTCGATTATGAAGCCTTTAAAAACAGTGAAATGAAAATGTATGCAACTCTTACCGATATAGAAAAAGGTGAGCCTGTTTACGTTGAAATAAAGGATATGAAAGAGCAAATTGACTATGTGAGAGCGTCAGCCTCGCTTCCTTTGGTGTCAAGAACTGTTGAAATTGACGGTCATAAATACCTTGACGGCGGTATGAGCGATTCAATTCCTCTTAAGAAAAGTGAAGAAAACGGTTTTAAAAAGAACGTGGTAATTCTTACTCAGCCAAAAGGCTATCAAAAAGAACCCAATAAAACGATTTTTCTTGTTGAAAGAAAGTATAAAAAATTTCCGAAGCTTGCAGAGTGTATGGCAAACAGACATATTATGTATAACAATGAGCTTGATTATATTGAAAAGCAGGAAGAAAAGGGGAATACCTTTGTTTTTCGCCCGAGAAATGATTTAAATGTGGGGAGAATAGAGAAAAACGTTGAAAAATTGGAAAATGCCTATTCGGAGGGCTACAACCAGGCAAAAGAATTGTATAATGATCTTCTTGTATTTTTGAAAAATTAAGAAAAAAGACTGCACTCATCTTTGATGCAGTCTTTAATTTTATAAAAAAATTGTTTTTTTTACGGGATTTTTACCTTGTTTTTAAGAAATTTTCAAAAAATCAGAAAAATTTGGGAAAAACACTTGACAAATACAGTTAGTTGTGGTAAACTATTAAACGGTTAGATTGAACTAACCTTTTTTATGAAGCATACAGAGGTGATATATATGATGCCTTTAGCAATGGCAAAAGTAGGAGAACAAGGACTTATAAAAAAAATAAACGGAAAAGACGAAACAAAGCGTTTTTTGAATAATCTTGGATTTACCGAGGGAAGCACGGTTACTGTTGTTTCCGAAATTTCGGGTAATTTGATAGTAAACGTAAAAGAAGCGAGAGTAGCAATTGATAAATCTATGGCTATGCGCATAATGATATAGTAAATAATTTTTAAATATAATTTTATATTGTGAAAGGATGTGTAAAAATGACTTTAAAGGACGTTAAAATCGGCGAAACCGTTAAAGTTGAAAAACTTACCGGTGAGGGTGCTGTAAAAAGACGTATAATGGATATGGGTATTACAAAAGGCGTTGAAATTTACGTTAGAAAAGTTGCTCCTTTGGGAGACCCTATTGAAATAACTGTCAGAGGTTATGAGCTTTCTTTGAGAAAAGCTGATGCTGAAATGATATTGGTTAAGTAATTTTTTTAAATGTTTGTTAGTTTGAACTAACTTAATTTTGGAGGTAATTATGTCAATAAGAATTGCACTTGCAGGAAATCCTAACTGCGGTAAAACTACATTGTTTAACAGCCTTACAGGCGCAAATCAGTATGTCGGCAACTGGCCCGGTGTTACTGTTGAAAAAAAGGAAGGTAAGCTTAAAGGTCATAAAGACGTTATTATCACAGACCTTCCCGGTATCTACTCTCTTTCACCATATACTTTGGAAGAAGTGGTTGCTCGTAACTATCTTATAAACGAAAGACCGGACGCTATTTTAAATATCGTTGACGGTACAAACTTGGAACGTAACTTATATCTTACAACTCAACTTATCGAGCTTGGTATTCCCGTTGTTGTGGCTATCAATATGATGGACGTTGTAAGAAAGAACGGTGACAAAATTGATGTTGCTAATTTAAGTAAAGAATTGGGATGTCAGATTGTTGAAATTTCCGCTCTTAAAGGTGACGGAATTAATACGGTAATCGATATTGCCGTAAGAGAAGCTTCAATCGGCGGACCTGTTCCGGCACATAGCTTTTCAGGTGCTGTCGAACATGCCATTGCTCATATTGAAGAAGCCGCTGTTCACAGTATGCCGGAAGAACAACAAAGATGGTATGCCGTTAAAATCTTTGAACGTGACGAAAAAGTTTTGGAACAGCTTAATCTTTCCGAAACAACTTTATTACATATTGAGGACGACATAAAATCAGCTGAAAATGAGCTTGATGACGATGCCGAAAGCATTATCACAAATGAAAGATATGAATATATCGGTCGTCTTATGGCAAAATGCTATAAAAAGAAAAATGTAGGTAAGCTTTCTGCTTCCGATAAAATCGATAAAATTGTTACAAATCGTATCCTTGCACTTCCTATATTTGTTGCTGTAATGTGGATTGTTTACACAATTTCAATCGGTACGGTGGGAGATTGGGTTACAGGCTTTATGAACGACACTTTATTTGGTGAATGGATAGTTCCAGGTGTTACAGGCGGACTTGAAGCTATCGGTGTTGCCGATTGGCTTGTAAGCTTGATTGCAGACGGTATAATCGGCGGTGTCGGTGCTGTTTTGGGATTTGTTCCCCAGATGTTAATCCTTTTCCTTATGCTTTCAGCTTTGGAAGATTGCGGATATATGTCGAGAATTGCATTTATTATGGATAGAATTTTCAGAAAATTCGGACTTTCCGGTAAATCCTTTATTCCTATGCTTGTTGCATCAGGTTGCGGTGTCCCGGGTGTTATGGCAAGCCGTACAATCGAACAAGACAGAGACCGTAAAATGACAATTATGACAACTTGCTTTGTTCCTTGCGGCGCAAAAATGCCTATTATCGGTCTTATCGCAGGTGCGTTATTCAATAACAGCTCTTGGGTTGCTACTTCAGCATACTTTATAGGTATCGGTGCTGTTATTATTTCCGGTATTATCCTTAAAAAGACAAAAGCATTTGCAGGAGACCCGGCTCCTTTCGTTATGGAGCTTCCTCAATACCATGCACCGGTAGGCAGTAACGTATTGCGTGCAACTTGGGAAAGAGGTTGGTCCTTTATCAAACGTGCAGGTACTGTAATTTTGGCTTCAACAATTGTTATTTGGATATTCAACAGCCTTTCATTTGAAGGTGGCTTCCATTACATAACAGACGATAAAGGTGGAGCTTCAATTCTTGAAGTAATCGGTGGTGCAGTTGCATTTATCTTTAAACCTTTGGGATTTGGAAACTGGCAGGCAACTGTTGCTACAGTTCTCGGTCTTGTTGCAAAAGAAGAAGTTGTTGGTGTATTTGGTTCACTTTCTTCAATGGCAGATGCAGATCTTGCAATGGAGCTTGTTGAAGAAGCAGATGTAGCCGGTCTTAGAGTTATCGGTCAGGAATTCTTTGGCGGAAGTCAGTTGGCAGCATATTCGTTTATGATATTCAACCTTCTCTGTGCTCCTTGCTTTGCGGCTATGGGTGCTATTAAAAGAGAAATGAACAACACAAAATGGACTGTCGGTGCAATCGGTTATATGTGTGCGTTTGCTTATGCTATTTCCTTGATAGTATATCAGATTGGCGGTATCTTTGCTGGTAACGGCTTTGGAGTATGGACAGTTGTTGCAATTGCTGTGTTGGTTTGCTTGCTTTACTTCTTGTTCCGTAAAAACAAATATGACGAAAATGCCGCTTTCGGTAGTGTTGAAAAGGAAAAAGAAAGAGTATAATTTTAATTAATGGGAGGCATATATTATGAATTTACCTACAATTATAATAGCTTTGATAGTTGCGGTTGTGTTTGTGGTAATTCTGGTAAGCGAAATTCGGAAACGTAAAAAGGGCGGAGGTTGCTCCTGCGGTTGTTCCGATTGCGCTATGTCGGAAATATGCCATAAAACAGATAAATAATTAAAAAAACAAAAATGACAAATCGTTTCGGTTTGTCATTTTTATATGTTGACTTTTGTATTTTTTTGTGCTATAATTTATATGTAATTTTTTATGAAAGGAAAAAATGAAAATGATATACAAAAATATGGAAATATACAACGTTGAGGAAATAATAAATAACGACGACGGAAGTGTATCCTGGCTTCGAGTACCGAAAAACGTGTATGACAATCTTGATTGGGATCAAGGAAGAAATATGACACAAAATTCCACAGGTGTGGAGCTTCGTTTTAAGATGAACAGTGATAAAGTTGTAATAAAAATGGCAGTTAAGAACGGAGAAGGGGTTTTTCACGTTTACAGAGGCTCGCTTCAAGGCGGCTGGACTGACCATGAGGTTAATAAAAATGTAACTACAGAGGTACAGGATTTTGTAATCGGACATTCAAGTGAGTTTGAAAAATTAAAAGCAATGACTGAAAAGGAAAAAAGCGGTTGGAACAGCGAGGTCGTTCGTGTTATTTTTGACAGAGGCAATTTTAAAATTTTTGATATTATCGGAGATATTGAACCGCCTAAAAAAGAAGATATGCCTAAAAAAACGCTTATGTGTTACGGTTCTTCCATAACACATGGCTCAAATTCAATTGATATGTCTCATGCATGGGCTTCCGTGCTTGCACATAATATAGATTACGATTTGCAAAATAAAGGTATGGCAGGAAGCTGTTGTATGGAAAAAGAATTTGTGGATTATATAGCTACGCAAGGAAAAAACGGCATTTGGAATGCGTTGGTTTTGGAGCTTGGAATTAACGTTCTTTCTTGGGAAAAAGAAAAGATTTACGAACGAGTTACAAACACCATTGTTACAATTGCAAAAAATAATCCGGATAAATCCATATTTGTAATTTCGCCTTTTTATCATTGTGCGGAAGATTTTGACGATAATGCAAAATTTCAAGCAAAGCTTTGGCGTGACAGTATAGAAGACATTGTAAAAAAATGTGATTTTAAAAATGTTACTTATATAAACGGATTGGATATATTGGATAATATGACGCTTATATCGGCAGATTTTGTTCACCCGAATATTTACGGAGTGGCACAAATCGCTCAAAGGCTTACGGAAATTATAAAGCCTGTTGTAGGTAAATAAAATTTTATATTGAAAAAATCAACTTATAAA
>CAYPIJ010000062.1:0-10674 GCA_964410755.1 uncultured Oscillospiraceae bacterium
GTTTTAAACAGGTTAGACGTAACGTGAGAGAGACCAGACCCAAGGCTGTGGGTATAATGTGGCAATGACTGTGTTATATTTGTGGGAATTTGGGCAAAACCTTAGTAAATAAAAAAAGGGGAAATAAAAATGGCAAGACCTTATAAAAGAGGTATTGATTATTTTCCGCTTGACTGCAAAATGGGCAAGGAATTTGAATTTATTGAGGCAAGATTTGGACTGAAAGGATTTGCGGTAGTCATAAAGCTCTACCAAAAGATATATGGAGAGAATGGCTACTACCTTGAATGGTCTGACGATGTGGGTGTGTTGTTTGCGAATGAAATAAACGTGAATTATGCATTTGTGTCCGAGATAATTGAAGAATGTTTTAAGAGAGGTATTTTCTCTCGCAGTAAATATGACGAACATAAAATTTTAACAAGTGTTGGTGTTCAAAAAAGATATTTGCAAATTGCGAGAAAAAGGGAAGAAAAAAATCTTATAGAAGAATACCTCCTTGTTTCTTGCACTCAAAAAAAGGAAACCACCGCCCAAAACTTAGTTATGGACGGAAAAAACGCAGTTATGGACGGAAATAATCGACAAATAGAAAGAGAAATATATAATAGTAGTAGTAATAATAAAAAAGCTTCGCTTTGTGACAAAGAGGGAAAGAATGGATTTTTGGAATATTATTTAAAAAACGTAAATGCAATGCCGGGACAAGTTGTTACAGAATCGCTTTTGGAATATGAAAATAAAATGCCTTATGAAGTTTATAAGTGCGTTATTGACTATTGTATCGCAGAAAACAAACGAAATTGGCGTTACATCGAAACAGTTCTGAAAGCTTACATAATTAAGCGAATAAAAACAAAAGAAGAATTTTACGCAGATTTGGGAAGATTTAAGGGCATACAAAAAGAGCCGAAGAAAAAGGCAAAGATAAAAACCGAAATAGAATGGAGTGAGTTAATATGAAAGAGCAGTCTAACGGATATGTGGTTTTGCTTCAAAAGTATTACGCTAATTGTTCAAAAAACATTGAAGACATAGAGCTTCAAGTTATGTATAAATTTTTTAACAGAATACCTGTTTCGCACCAAAAAGCAATGTTTAATAAATGCACACGAGAATGTGAATTTTTCCCAAAGTTGTGTAAGGTTGAGAAATTTTATGACGAATATTTAAGATTTATTCGACAGAACAAAGACGAAAGCACCCGAAAGAGAAATGAAAAGTTTTGTGAAAATTGCAATGATACAGGCCTATGTGTTTATTATTCCAATGGAAGTATTAATATTTCAAGGGACGAATATTATAAAAGATTTAATGAGTGCCGAAACAGCTTTGACAAATATATGTGTGCTTGTTATTGCAATAACGGTCAAAATATGGTAAGTGAAAATATCCCCGGATATCAGTTAAAAAGAAAGGAAGAGAGAGAATGAATGAAAAGCACTGTGCGGAGTTTTTTCGTACGGTGTTTTTTATTTTTTAAAATTTTTTTAAGAAATTTTGCTAAAAGGGTTGGTCGGTAAAAAGTTTTGTGATATGATAGATATATAGAGAAAAAAAGAAAGGGGCGGTTTAGGGTATGGAAAACGAGCTTGAAACGATAGAAAAAAAGCTACAGTGTGCAAAGGACGTATCGGAAAGTGAGAATGGAAATTTAGACATTTTAAGCAGTGATTTGAACGAATTTGAAAAGCAGTTTTGTTTGGAATACGTAACGAACGGATATAACGCAACAAGAGCCGCCGTTACTTGTGGATGGAAAGAGACAACCGCCAATTCCAAGGCTTATACGTTGGTGGGAAAGGTGGGAATAGCCAGAGAAATAAAGAGATTGCAAGGAGAAAGGTTTAAAAAAATATTTGAAAGCGATGTAATGAGCAAGACGGAGATTTTGAAGTTTTGGTCTGACGTAGCAAGAGGGACTTTGGAGAACCCAAACGCATTACCGCAAAAGCAGTTGGATTCCCAGCTTAGCTTTTTGGATAATAACGAAGGTACAACGGACTTTGAAAATTTGAAGATACCTATTTCCCAAAGACTGAAAGCAAGTGAGCTTTTGGCGAAAAATATGGAAATGCTTGCACCGGATAATGTTAATAATATATATAATACTTATGCCGATTGTTCTGATGAGGAACTTAAAAATATGGCGGAGGCTTTAATGAATGGAAAATCGTGAAGAGCTTTTAAAGGTAATAGCGGAGCTTGAGAGAAGAAATAAGGAAAAAGAAAAGGATAGACTTTCGCAATACAATACGAATCCCGAAAAGCTTCATTTAAAGCAAATAGAATTTCATAAGTCCAATAAGAGGAATAGGTGGAATTTCGGAGGAAACAGAACGGGAAAGACTGTATCGGGAGCTGTTGAGGCTGTGTGGTATGCAAGAGGAAAACACCCTTACAAAAAAGTACCCGTGCCGTCAAGCGGTTGGGTTGTGTCTTTAACAAACGAAGTGCAAAGAGACGTTGCACAAGGAGAGATTTTGCGGTGGTTAAACCCCGACTGGATAAGGAATGTAGGCGTAAGGAAAGGCAAGAGCAATGACTTAAAGAATGCAATAATAGATTATATTGAAATAGAGAATATATTGGGTAGTACCAGCAGAATAGGTTTTAAGTCCTGCGACCAGGGACGAGAGAAGTTTCAGGGAACGAGCCTTAATTGGATATGGTTTGACGAAGAACCACCAAAGGAAATATATGACGAGTGCTTAATGAGAATAATAGATACAAGCGGAGATATATGGGGAACTATGACACCGCTTAAAGGCTTGACGTGGGTTTATGATGTTGTTTACAAAAATGAGACGAATAACCCCGAAATAGAGTATAGATTTTTTTCTTGGGAAGATAACCCCTATTTGTCAAAAGACGAAATAGATATGCTTATAGCGTCACTTCCCGAAAAGGAAAGACTGTCGAGACAGTACGGACAATTCATTAGTTCAACGAGTGCGTTGTTCGGAGATTTTAATGAGAATTTTCACAGTATAGAACCATTTTTAGTACCTTCTTTCTGGCGAAGATATATGGCGGTTGACTATGGATATGATATGGCTGCCGCCCTATGGTTCGCTGTAAGCGAGGACGGAAAGGTGTACTGTTATAATGAGATACATATACCGAATTTATTAATTTCGGAATTTTGCGAAAAGATATTGGAGTTTGAAAATATTGAGCAAAGCAGGTGTAATGAAAAAATATCGTATACAAGATATTGTCCACCCGATTTCAGAAAAAGGTCACATATAAACGGTGAGACTTGGCACAGAACATTTTTTAAATGCGGAGTGGCACTAAGAGAAACTTCAAACAAAAGAGAATACGGTTGGGCTTGCCTAAGGGAAATGTTTAGAATATACACAAATACGGATAGCGAAGAAAAGTATTCAAAGTTGTATATATTTAAAGATTGCAAGGTGTTTGTAGAACATTTGAAGAAAGCCGTGGCAGACCCGGATAAAACAATGGATATTTCGGATAAGACGGAAAGCGAGCATTATATAACCCATATTTTGGATTGTGCGAGGTATTTTGCCGTAAGTTTCTATCACCCGAACAGCCCGAATAAACCGGAAGAAACAAGGATTGAAAGAATAAAGAGAAGAAAAATAAGGGAAAGGATAAATAATTATGGTAAAAGCTTCTGTTAAAAAAACGAAATTGAATAAGGTTTGTTCAATGCCATGTTGTCAAAACGATGCGGTTGCGGTTATAACAAACGAGAAAGATGTGTTTTGCAATAAGATATTTATTTGTGAGGAGCATATAAAGGAAATAGGTAAATTTAAGATTGAGGGGTGATATGATGGAAGAAAACAAAAAAGAAAAGGAAAAGATAGAGGAAACGAAAAAAGACCCGTATAGCGATAAAACATTTTATGACGAGGTTGTAACCCAAGTTAAAGACGAATTTGAAAAAAGGCGTACAGTAAAACAAGGGTATGAAACGATGTGGCAACTTAATTCCGATTATTACGACGGCAGACAATATACGGTTGCAGATTATGAAAATAATATAATTGTGGATAAACCGCAAGAGGGCAACGAAAGAGTAGTTATAAATCAAATAGCCCCTGTTATAGATACAAGAAGAGCTAAGTTTGTACAGCTCAATAAGTTTATGACGGTAATGTCTTCAACAACGGAAAATGACGATATTAAAAATGCGGAAATATCAACACAGGTGTTGCAGAGTAGTTACATAAAGCTTGAAATGGATAAGAAGTTTTCTTATGCAACGTTTTATTCGGAAATATGCGGTTGTGTGTTTTTTAAAAACTGTTGGGATAATAATGCAGGAGGTATTTGCGGACAGGACGAAAACGGCGAGGAAATATATTTGGGAGGAATAAGCTGTAACGTTGTTTCACCTTTTGAAATATACCCCGAAAATTTTTTGAAACCCGACATAAATTCGCAAGGCAGTATCATTCACGCAAGCGTAGTTCCTGCGGAAGAGATATTTTATAAATATGGAATTGAGGTATCGGGCGGAAAAAATCCCGTTTATAAGGTAGGAATAGTAAACAATACAAGAAACGGTATTGACTACGAAAATAATTCTTCAATGAATTTGACTGTTTCCGATTTGGAAGACAGCGTTATATTTATTGAATATTACGAAGCACCTACAAGGTTTTACCCAAACGGAAGATTTATACAGGTGTGTGAAGATAAATTGCTTTATTACGGTGATTTGCCATATAAGGTAGGAGACGGTGAGACTTACGGTTATCCGTTTGTAAAAGTTGATTGCTTACCGAACCCAACAACATTTTTCGGACAAAGCTTGATACCGAGATTAATACCTTTACAACAAAATTACAATGCCTGCCAAAACAGAATAAATGAAGCACTTGCAAGATGTACAATAGGGAATTTGTGTTATGAGGAAGGTTCAATCAAAAATATAGCCGAGATTGAAGAAGACGGTCTGAAGCCCGGAAAGATGATAGAGCTTGAAGTTGGATCCGGCAATCCGAGATTTTTGGATAGCCAAGGTTTGACATCGGATTTCTTTAACACAAAGGCAGATATTAAACAAGATATAATCACTATTTCGGGAGTAAGCGATGTTTCAAAAGCTTCAAATATCAACTCTTCATTGACAAGCGGATATGCAATTCAAATATTGCAACAGCAGGACGATACGAGAATATCATTGTCGGGAAGATGTTTGCTTGATGCGTTGTCGCAAATAGGAACACAGTGGTTGTATTTGTATAAGCAATTTGCCAACACCGAAAGAATGGTGAGATATACGGGGATTTCCTATGACATAGTTAAAAGATGGAACAAAAATACAATAACGTCTTTTGATGTAAGAGTTGCCGAGGATAACAATATGTTTGTAAATACGGCATTGACAAGAGAATTGGCAACGTCATTAAAGACAGACGGATTTATAGGGCAGGACAGATTTTCAAGACTTATGTATATAAACGTTTTGAAAAACGGAGACATAAATAAGATATTCCAGGAGGAGTTTTTAGACGTTAAGAATGCCGAAAAGGAAAATTATATGTTTCAAGATAAGGGCGAAGTAAGCGATGTTTGCGATTATGACGACCATGAACTACATTTAAGAACTCATAATATATTCAGAAAAAGCGATTATTACAGAGATAAAATAAGCATTGAAGAAAGAGCCGAATTTGATAATCATTGTAAAAAACACGAGGAATATATAGCAAATATGCAAAGTAATGAAAGAAACGAGGTAAAAAATAATGGAAAACAATAAATATACAGAAGATGAACTTGCGTTGTTTAATGAAGAAGGTATTGATATAAATACTCTTGAAAACGATATTACGGACGATAACTCTCAAAATGAGAGCCGTCCCGATATAAATGAGGACCTTCCTATGGCAGAGGAAGATAATCCTGAAAATAATGCCGATGTTGAAGTGCCTGTTGATAATGAGCCTCAGGAAGAGACAACTCCGCTTATCGGTGGGAAATTCAAAAGTTATGACGACTTGTTGAAAGCATATAATGAGCTTGAAAGACATAGTGGTAATCAAGCTTCGCAGATAAATGAGCTTAGAAAACAAGTCGGCGGTGGAAGTCCGAATAATACGCCTGTGCCCGAAAGGATAACGCAGGAGGATATGTTTGGGAACGTTACCGATGAACAGCTTTCGGAACTTATAATTTCACACCCGAAAGAATTTATTTCACAGATGATGAACGTTTTGAAAAGCGATGTTCAAAATACGGTTTCAAAAGAAAGTACCGTAAATAAATATTTGGACGAGTTCTTTTCAGGCAATTCGGATATTTCCGAATATAGCGAAGAGTTTAAAAATCTGTGCAGTGAACTTAACAATCCGCAGTATGCTTTGGAAGTTATTCGAGGAAGAAAAGCCGGCAACCTTGATGAGCTTATGGCAAATGAGGAATATGTTAAGAAAAATTTAAATGGTGGAAAATTGGATTCATTTTTGAATGACGAAAGCATTTATGAAAAGCTTGGGGATAACGTCAAGCAAAAGATAATTGACGATTACGTCAAAAACGTGAAAGCTTCAAAAAGTAATGTGTCGCCTTTAAATTCTGATGTAGGATATGCTTCAAAGGTTCCGCCTAAAACTTATGCTGATTTTAATGAAATGAGAGACGATTCAGTAAACTTTTTGAGAGAACTTGAAAACAACAAAAATTAGAAAGGAATGAAAAATTATGTCAATTTCAACACAGACAATTGATAAATTGTTAAAAGTAAAATATGCCAATGCTGTTATGGAACAGTCAAACACAAGAGTTTCGCCCTGGCACGAGCTTATTAAAGGAAACGGTTTGAGTGCAGGAGGAAAATATTATCTTCAGCCTATTGAGTTAGGATTGAACGGTGGTGTTGGATTTTCCAACGAAACGGATTTACCAAATGCTTCCGACCCTATTTTGGACGAATTTAAGGTTGATACTAAAAATCTTTTCGGAGTATTTGAGATTACGAAAAAAGCACTTAAAGTTAATCAGACACCTGAAAAAATGGTGAATTTGCTTACCAATACAATGAATGGGCTTGTTACTTCATTAAGATGGAACTTGTCACGTTCTTTGGAAATGGACCATACAGGTGTACTCGGTAAGGTTAAAACAGCCGTTACAAACGCTTCAAGTGTTGTTTTGGATAATGTAACATACATTATGCCCGGACTTGTAGTTTCGTTTTATGCTTCGGGCGGTTCTTATGTTGACAGTGCAAAGGTTATAAACGTTGCAAGAAGTACAAATACAATTACTTTGGATAAAAATGTTACAGTGGCACAGGGGGGACTTGTTACCATTTATAAATCATATAACCTTGAACTTACCGGACTTAATGATATTTTCGCAAAAACAGGTACAATTTATGGTTTGAATAAAACAAAGTATGATGTTCTTTTGCCTACTTTGAAAGAAGTTACAGGCGAAATTACAGACGCTGATATTTTGGATTGTATCAACGATTGTGAAGATTATCATAACGTAAAGATAGATTACATCAGAATGTCTCCCGATGTTGAAAAAGCGTACCTTGCTTATAAACAGAAAAACAACTTGAATGTAGCAACCCTTGATATTAAAGGCGGTTACAAAGAAATGTCCTTTAACGGAAAAATTCCTATGGTAAAATCCAAATTTGCACCAAAAGGAACATTGGATTGCCTTGACTCAACAAAATTCCAGATGTACAGTTTGGGAAGCGGCGAGTTTGATAATGAAACAGGCTCAATACTTACAAGAAGTGCAGGACAAGCAAGTTATACAGGTCTTTATACAATGTTTACAGAACAGTATTGTCGTACTCCCGGTGGTATGGGAAGAATTACTGTTAAAGAGTAAAACAAAAATATAGGAAAGGAAAAAGCGGAATAGAAATTAAGTTTTCTGTTTCGCTTTTTTTAAAAAAGGAAGTGGAAAAATGAGAACAGAAATAAAGCATGATGTGCATAAGATTGCAAAAAGATTGAAAAACATTGATAAAAACTACGAAATATATTTTAATAATATAACAAAGGAGTATGAATTGCACCATAAAAAACAGCGTGAAGATTTGGGAAATGGTTTGCTTTTAATATTGCCTTTTGAAACTTTAGATAAAAGAGCAATAGACTATGTTTTAAAAACGAGAGTTCAAAATATAGATATTGAACATTTAAGTGAAAGGCTTGAAAAGGAGAACGAGGAAGTGACACGAAAAAAACAGGCGGAAGCAATAGACCGGGTTACATACGAAACAAAGGAAATATTAAGTTATGTAAACAGACATTCACAAAAAGAATGGATAGACTAAGAGGAAAGGAAAGATAATATATGAGTTTGAAAGACGAGTTTTCAAATGCGGTGAAAGCGTCCAATAAAAAATATGGAGTTACCACAAAAACATCTACAACAGTACCGAAAAAAACCACAACAACGAAAAAAAGCACATTAAGTGATAAGATAGAAACAAATGCTACAGCAATAGGATTAAAAGCTATTAATCCAAATAAAAATTATGGAACAGATGCGTTCGGTAATGTTTACGATTTGGACGTGAGAAACAATAAAAATGTAATTTCTCAAATGAGAGGAACAGGAATTGTAAAAGATAAACCCGTGGAAACAGGAAAAGCTTTATCCACAGATAACATTGACAATTTGCCCATTTCAAAGCAAAATAATTTCAGTTTGGGATATATGCCTGTTATAAAAAAAGAAACTACTGTTGAGGAAAATAATAGCATAAAAATAAATCCAAAAAGCAATTATGCTATTGATAAAACAATAAATGAAAACAGAACAAAATTTATAAATGATACTAAAACCAATGATTATGTTGGAAATATTTATAAATCTGCAGAAGAAACGGCAAGAAAATATGGCTATGATCCCGATAGTTTTTCTTCCACTAATCTTATAGACTGGGCAAAGAAAAATAATTATAACGTAGGCCTTAGTGCAACAACAGGGGTAACTTTTACACCAAAATATGACGGTGGATTTTTGGGAATAGGGGGAACTAAGCTTACAACCACCGAACAGGAAAAAGCTTTAAAATTATTGGAAAATTTGTCACGTAGAAACGATACAAAAGAGTTGACAGAAAAATATCCGAAAACAATGCAAACCGTTAAAATATTGTCTGCTCCGGGAAGAAATGCAATGTCTGTTGTTGGTAATGTTGCGGACGGTGTAACCGGTTTGGTAAATTCCGTTGGAAGATATACCGGTATGAGTAATAATGAAATAAACCCATTATCTAATTTACATCGTGCCGATAATATTGCAAATGTTATTCAAAAAACAAACAGTAATGCTATAAATAAAAAATACGGAACAATAGGACACATTTTGTTTGAAGCAGGCACAGGATTTGCCGAAAACGCGCTTAACTTTGCGTTTGGTTCAGCTTTAGGTGGTGGTGCTGCAACATCTGCTATAGTTTCCGGTTTAATGAGTTCAAACGTAATGGCAAACTCAATTGTTGAGGGAAAAGAAAAAGGATATAGTGACGGCAAAGCTTTGGGAATGGGATTTGCAAGCGGACTTATTGAATACGCCACTGAAAAAGTAGGCCTTGACAATATAATGAAAAATCCAAAAACATTATTGGGGCAATTGGGAAAAAGTTTTATAAGTGAAGGTAGCGAAGAAGCTGTATCCGATGTTTTGAATTTTGCACTAGACAATGTTGTAAATCAAAATAACAGTGATTTTAGCAAAAAAGTTTACGGATATGTGAACAACGGATATGATAATGAAGCGGCTTTGAAAATGGCTCTTGGCGAACAATTGGGACAAACTTTTGAAAGCTTTTTGGTTGGTGGTCTTTCAGGTATGGGCTTTGGTGCTACCGATTACGCAATGAATCACAAATATTATAGTTATCAAAATGCGGTAAATTCAACGAATGAAAAGAGCATAACGAAATATTTTAAAAATGCAAAAGTGCTTGACAGTCAGTTGCTTGCTACATATAATACACAGCTTGAAAGTATGGAAAAAAGAGGATTGAAAGGTTCAGACAGTTACAATAGGACTTTGGAAAAAAAGACAGAAATAATAGTAAAAATGGGAAATAACGAAGCTACTCAAAAGACTTATGCAAGTAGTGACAGTAATTTTTTGAAAAAGAAATTTCCCAATGCTGAGCCGATAGTAGTAGATTATCTTGCTCAGATTAACAAAAAAATAGCGGAGTTTAATAATCACCCTGAATATTTTAATCCGGAAAGTGGACAATACAGTCAAGAAAAGGTAGAGGAATATGCTCGCCTTGTAGATAATCAGTTTAAGGCTATAAACGAAGTAGTTCATGACGAAATAACAAATAAGTACGATAATATAGAATTTGTTGACAAGGAAAGTTGTTTTGGTATTGACGAAATTACAGCAAGAACTATAAGCAATACGGCTAAGGTATTTGGGGTCAAGATTAAGTATGACAGCAACATAGATGTTTCTGGAATTTATGAAAACGGAACAATAACATTGAACCCTAATATAAGCGGTGAAGATAATGTGCTGAATGTATATGCGCATGAGCTTGCACATCATGCGGAAAGCTCGCCTATGTACAGAGATTTGTCAAGAGAAATTTCAACAACAGGAGTTATTGAAGAATGGGCAAGAACGAAAGGATATGCAAATTATAAAGAATGTGTTGAAACATATACAAGTGCATATAAAAAATATTAC
>CAYPIJ010000063.1:0-10327 GCA_964410755.1 uncultured Oscillospiraceae bacterium
ATAACAAAAAAATTTTTACACCAACAAAATTCCGACAACAAAAAATTACGAGGCAGTTTTTATTACCTCGTAATTTTTATTTAGAAATCTTTAAAATATTTTTCTTATTTTAGGTTTGGATTCGCAATAAATACAACGATAAACTCTGTTTTTTCTGTCCGTAAGCTTGAAAATATGAGGGATTTCCTGTTCCGTTGTAGTTATGCAACGTGGATTTGTGCATTTAATAACATTTTCAATTTTTTCGGGTAAATTAAGTTTTTTCTTTTCGGCAAGTTCACCGTTTTTTATAACATTAACGGTAATATCGGGGTCGATATATCCCAAAAAATCAAAGTCTATATTAACATTTCCATCAATTTTTATAATGTCTTTTTTGCCCATTTTTTTGGATTGAACATTTTTTATAACGGCAACCGAGCAATCAAGGTCATCAAGCTTTAAGCAGTCGTATATTTCCATACATTTTCCGGCTTTTATATGGTCGATAACGTAACCGTTTTTTATTGAATCGATATTCATAGTTTTTTCTTCCTTTCTTAAAGATTGAGAAGCTTAAGAATAAGCGCCATTCTCATATATTTTCCGTTTAAAACCTGTTTGAAATAGCACGCTCTCGGGTCGTTGTCTATATCGCAAGAAATTTCGTTTACTCTCGGAAGCGGATGCAAAACGCACATATTGGGTTTCGCTTTTGAAAGCTTTTGAGCATTTAAAATATAGCTGTCTTTAAGGCGAATATAGTCTGCTTCATTGAAAAATCTTTCCTGTTGAACTCTGGTCATATAGAGTATGTCAAGCTCGGGCATAACTTCTTCAAGGTTGGAATTTTCGCAAAATGTTACGTTTCCGTCTTCCAAAACTTCGTTTTTAATATAATCGGGGAGCTTAAGCTCGTCGGGAGAAATAAGCACGAATTTTATGTTTTCATATCTGGACATAGCTCTTATAAGAGAGTGAACTGTACGTCCGAATTTTAAATCTCCGCAAAGTCCGATTGTAAGGTCGGAAAGTCTGCCTTTTTCTCTTTTTATGGTAAGCAAATCCGCCAAAGTTTGAGTCGGGTGGTTGTGACCGCCGTCACCTGCGTTTATAATGGGAACATTTGAACGCATAGATGCTATCATTGGTGCACCTTCCTTAGGGTGACGCATTGCGATAATGTCGGCAAAACAGCTTACAACTCTTACTGTATCGGAAACGCTTTCACCTTTTGAGGAAGAACTGTTTTTTGCATCGGAAAAACCGATAACGTGACCGCCAAGCTCAATCATTGCAGATTCAAAGCTAAGTCTTGTTCTTGTTGACGGCTCGAAAAAGAGTGTTGCAATCTTTTTGTTACGGCATTTTTCACTGTATTTATCGGGATTTGCAATAATATCCTGTGCTGTAGCCAAAAGTTCGTCGATTTCTTCAACGGACAAATCAACAATATCAATTAAATTTCTCATAATTTTCATTACCTCACACTAAAAAAATTAACCGTTTATCCAGCTTTCGTCACTTGGATTATTTCTGAATTTGATAAGTCTTTGAATGTCTTCTTCTTTAATATAATTTTCTTTTGCGGCAACTTCGGCAATAACGTCAAAGTCTGTTAAACTGATGTTTTTAACGTTTGCTTCTTTAAGTCTGTCAAGACCTTTTTGCATACCGTATGTAAAGATACTTACAACGCCCAAAACGTCTGCTCCTGCTTCTCTCAAAACATTTACAACTTCAATAACACTTCCGCCTGTTGAAATAAGGTCTTCCACAACAACAACCTTATCGCCTTTATTGAGTTTACCTTCGATTTGGTTTTGTCTGCCGTGATCCTTTGAACCGCTTCTTACATAGCCCATAGGTAAGCCCATAATGTGTGCTGTAATGGCTGCGTGAGCAATACCTGCCGTGCTTGTTCCCATAAGAACCTGTGCATCGGGATAGTTTGCTTTAATTGTTTGAGCAAGTGCGTTTTCAACGTCTGTTCTTACCTTCGGAGCGGTAAGAGTAAGTCTGTTGTCGCAATATACGGGGCTTTTAATTCCGCTTGCCCATGTAAAAGGTTCGTCGGGTCTGAAAAATACAGCTTCTATTGATAATAAATCTTTTGCAATCAATTCTTTCATTTCTTTGTTTCCTTTCTTTATACCAAAATTTTTTAGTCTACAAATTCTTTTATGCAACGATTGTAAGCTTCAACAGGGTCGTCCGCCTGTGTTATGGGACGTCCCACAACAATATAATCGCTACCGATTTCTTTTGCCTGTGCAGGTGTCATAACACGTTTTTGGTCGCCTTTTTCACCGTCGGCAAATCTTACACCCGGTGTAACCGTTAAAAAGTCTTTACCGCATACTTCGTGAACCTTTTGAGCTTCCAAAGGTGAGCAAACAACACCGTCAAGACCTGCATCTTTTGTGTTTTTCGCATAGTGCATAACTACTTTATCGATAGGTTCTTTTATTAGCAAATCATTTTCCATGCTTTCCTGGTCGGTTGATGTAAGCTGTGTTACGGCAATAAGAAGTGGACGAGTTCCGTCCGGTCTTGTAAGACCTTCAAGAGCGGCTTTCATCATATTTACAGTACCGCCTGCATGAAGATTGCATAAATCAACGTCCAATTTTGACAAAACAGCCATAGATTTTTTTACAGTGTTTGGAATATCGTGAAGTTTTAAATCGAGAAAAATCTTATGACCTCTTTTTTTAATTTCTTTTATAATCTGCGGTCCTTCCGCATAGAAAAGCTCCATTCCTATTTTTACAAAAGGCTTTCTGCTTGTAAATTTGTCCAAAAATGTTAAGCATTCATCTTTACTTGCAAAATCGCAAGCTATAATTACGTCTTTACCCATTATTTTGCTCCTCCTATAATTTCTTTCAAGCTGTTTATGTTGTATTTTTCCATAACCTTTGGCAAATCTTCGATTATTTGTTTGCAAACAAAGGGATTTACAAGGTTTGCCGCACCAACCTCAACGGCTGTTGCACCTGCAAGCATCATTTCTATTACATCTTCGGCAGTTGAAACTCCGCCCATTCCAACAACGGGGATAGAAACGGCATTTGCAACTTGATATACCATTCTTACCGCAACGGGGAAAATGGCACTTCCCGAAAAACCACCCATTTTATTGGCTATTATCGGTTTTTTTGTTTTCAAATCTATTCTCATTCCCAAAAGTGTGTTAATAAGGCTTATTCCGTCTGCACCGGCTTCTTCACAAGCCTTTGCTATGGAAACGATGTCGGTTACATTTGGTGAAAGCTTTATAATTACAGGTTTTGTTGTAACTTTTTTTACTGCTTTTGTAACCTCTGCGGCACATTCGGGTGATGTTCCAAAACTCATTCCTCCGCCGTGAACATTGGGACAGCTTACGTTTACTTCAAGCCAACCGACTTGGTCGCATTTATCTATTTTTTCGCAAGTATAAGCATAATCGTCAACGGAAAATCCACTTACGTTTGCCATAACCTTTTTATTAAAGCATTTTGAAAGCTTTGGCAATTCCTCTGAAATAACCTTTTCAACACCGGGATTTTGAAGTCCGACAGCATTTATCATACCTGCGGTGCATTCCGCAATTCTCGGTGTGGGATTTCCGAAACGAGGTTCTTTTGTTGTTCCCTTAAAAGAGAAAGTTCCCAAAACGTTAATATCGTAAAGCTCGGCAAATTCATATCCGTAGCCAAATGTTCCGCTTGCGGGAATAACGGGATTGTCAATGTCAATTCCACATAAATTTACTTTTGTATCTACCATATTATTTCCTCCTTTAAAAGAACGGGACCATCTTTGCAAATACGCTTATTGCCGTATTTTGTTTTGCAAGAGCAACCCATACAAGCACCGAAACCGCACCCCATTCTTTCTTCAAAGCTAAAGCTTCCCTCTGTTTTTGAAGCGTTGTATACAGCTTTTAACATTGGTTCGGGTCCACAAGTGTAAAAATATGAATAATCTATATTTTCCATTGCGTTTGTAACAAAGCCTTTAATTCCGTAAGAACCGTCGACAGTTGTAACGTAAACATCACAACCCAAAGCTTTAAATTCATTTTCGTAGAAAATTTCTTCTTTTTTGTTAAAGCCCAATATTACGGAAACCTTTTTTCCTTGTTCTCTTAATTTTCTTGCAAGCATATACATTGGCGGTACACCAACGCCACCACCTATAAGTAAAGGATTTTCTCCCGAAAGGGATAAATCGTAGCCGTTACCCAAGCCTGTAAGAATATCAAGTTGTTCTCCCTCATTCATAAGGGACATTTTTTCCGTGCCTTTTCCGACAATTTTATAAATTATTGTAAGAGTGTCTTTTTCGCAATCGCACACGGATATGGGGCGTCTTAAATAAAATCCGTCAAGTAAAATATTTACAAATTGTCCCGAAGCAGTAACGGCGGAAGTATCGCCGTTAAGCTTCATTTTCATTATATCTTTTGTAAGATGTATATTTTCAACTATTGAAAATAACCCTTGTTTCATTTCTTTTTCTCCTTTAAAAAATTAAGAATTTATTGTTGAAATTGTAAGTGTTGTTTCTTCCAAAACGTCCAAAAGAACTTTAACTGTATCAAGTGCGGTGAAAATCGTTGCATTGTTTTCCGTTGCCAAACGACGAATTTGGTATCCGTCTTTTTCCGGTCCACCTGTTGAACTGATGTCTCTTGTGTTTATAATGTAAGCAATATGTCCTTGACGAATTGCGTTTGGAATTTCTTCACTTCCGTCACTTAATTTTTTAAGAACGTGTGTTCTTATTCCGTTTTCTTTCAAAAATTCAGCTGTTCCCGATGTTGCTTCAATGTTAAAGCCAAGTTCATAGAAACGTCTGATAAGAGGTAATGCTTCTTCCTTGTCTTTGTCGGCAATTGTGGCAAAAACAGTTCCGTAATTTTGAAGTTTCATTCCCGATGCCTGCAAAGCTTTATACAAAGCTCTGTTAAGCTTATCGTCATAACCTATTGCTTCACCTGTTGATTTCATTTCAGGTGAAAGGTATGAATCCAACCCCTTTATTTTGTTAAATGAAAATACAGGAACTTTAACGTACCATCTCTCCTTTTCTTCGGGATATATACTGAATATTCCTTGTTCTCTCAAGCTTTTTCCCATTATTACTTCAGTTGCGATATCCGCCAAGCTGTAGCCTGTTGATTTTGAAAGGAAAGGAACTGTACGAGAGGAACGTGGATTTACCTCAATAATGTACACGTTTTCGTCTTTATCAACGATAAACTGAATATTGTAAAGTCCTACAATGCCTATTCCCAAACCGAGTTTTTTAGCATATTGTAAAATTATGCCTTTTACCTTATCGGAAATGCTGAATGTCGGATAAACGCTTATGGAGTCACCGCTGTGAATACCGGTACGTTCAACAAGTTCCATAATACCGGGAACAAAAACGTCGTTTCCGTCACAAATTGCATCAACCTCAACTTCTTTTCCCTGGATATATTTATCAACCAAAACAGGTCTGTCCTCATCAATTTCAACAGCTGTTTTTAAGTATGTTTTAAGCTGTTCTTCATTTGCAACAATTTGCATTGCTCTTCCACCCAATACAAAGCTCGGACGAACCAATACAGGATAGCCTATTTCTTTTGCCGCTTTTACACCGTCTTCGATTTTCGTAACGGCTTTTCCTTTTGGCTGAGGAATGTCAAGACTTTCAAGGATTTTTTCAAAGCTGTCTCTGTTTTCCGCTCTTTCAATGGCTTCGCAATCGGTACCGATAATTTTTACGCCTCTTTTCATAAGGGGTTCGGCAAGGTTAATAGCTGTTTGTCCACCCAAAGATGCTATAACGCCTTCAGGCTTTTCAAACTCGATTATATTCATAACATCTTCCGTTGTCAAAGGCTCGAAATAAAGCTTATCTGCCGTTGTGTAGTCTGTTGAAACGGTTTCAGGGTTGTTGTTTATGATAATAGCTTCATATCCCGATTTTTTAATTGTTGTTACCGCATGAACGGTTGAATAGTCGAATTCAACACCTTGTCCGATACGGATAGGCCCTGCACCCAAAACGATAATTTTCTTTTTATCTGTAAGTTTAGATGCATTTTCGTCGGTATAGGACGAATAGAAGTAAGGAATGTATGCGTTTGTGTGGCAAGTATCAACCATTTTGTAAACAGGGAACATTTTATTTTCTTTTCTCATATTGTAAACGTCAATTTCGTCAACGTTCCACAATTTTGCAATAAATTTATCGGAAAATCCCATTTTTTTCGCACTCAAAAGCACATCAAGATTGTTTTTGTTATTTTTAATTTCCGTTTCTTTGTCAACAATATTTTTCAAAGCTTCCAAGAAATAAGGAGTTATTTTTGTAACCTCGTAAAGCTTGTCTATTCCTACTCCCAATCTTATAAGCTCGGCAATGGCAAAAATGTTGTCATCTTTAAATTCCGCTATATAGGAAAGAAGTTCTTCCTCCGATTTATTGTCAAATTTAGGAAGGTGGAAGTGGCAAGCACCGATTTCAAGAGAACGAACCGATTTAAGTAAACATTCTTCCAAATTCGAGCCTATTCCCATAACTTCACCGGTTGCTTTCATTTGCGTTCCCAATGTGTTTGGAGCGGAAGCAAATTTATCAAACGGAAATCTGGGTAATTTTGCAACAACGTAATCGAGACTTGGCTCAAATGCTGCATTTGTGTTTGCAATTGCAATATCTTCAAGTGCCATACCCACGGCAATTTTAGCCGTTACTCTTGCAATTGGGTAACCGCTTGCTTTTGATGCAAGTGCGGAAGAACGAGATACACGGGGATTAACCTCAATTAAAAAGTATTCGCTTGAATGTGGATTAAGAGCAAACTGAACGTTACAACCGCCTTCAATTTTAAGTTCTCTTATAATTTTTATTGCACTGTCGTTAAGCATTTTCAAGTCATGATCGTTAAGTGTCATAATAGGAGCAACAACAAGCGAGTCACCTGTGTGAACACCAACGGGATCTATATTTTCCATACCGCAAATTGTTATAGCATGGTCATTTGAATCTCTCATTACTTCAAATTCAATTTCTTTGTAGCCTTTTACACTCTTTTCAATCAAAACCTGGTGAACAGGTGAAAGCTTGAATGCGTTAAGTCCCACGTCAATAAGTTCTTCTTCATTGTAAGCAAATCCGCCGCCTGTTCCGCCCAATGTGAACGCAGGACGAAGAACAACAGGATAACCGATTTTTTCGGCTGCTTGTTTTGCTTCTTCCAATGAATATGTAATTTCAGACGGAATTGTAGGTTCGCCTATAGATTCGCAAAGCTCTTTGAAAAGCTCTCTGTCTTCGGCTCTTTCAATACTTTTACTGCTTGTACCCAAAAGCTCAACTCCGCATTCTTTCAAAATGCCTTTTTTCTCCAACTGCATTGCAAGGTTAAGTCCGGTTTGTCCGCCTATTCCCGGAACAATAGCGTCGGGACGCTCATATCTTAAAATTTTTGCAATGTACTCCAATGTGAGAGGCTCCATATAAACCTTATCCGCAATTGAAGTGTCTGTCATGATTGTAGCCGGATTTGAGTTGCACAAAACAACCTCGTAGCCTTCCTCTTTCAAAGCCAAGCAAGCTTGCGTGCCTGCGTAGTCAAACTCTGCCGCCTGACCGATAACAATCGGACCCGATCCGATAATCAAAATCTTTTTAATGTCTGTTCTCTTTGCCATTTTTCTTTTTTCCTTTCCTACTTCTTTTTATATATCGTTTTACCGTTATATACTGTCATTAAACATTCTCCGAAAAGCTTATCTCCCAAAAACGGAGTTGCTTTTCCCATTGATATGAAATCTTCCGATTTCACAACAAATTCTTTTTCCAAATCCCAAACGCAAAAATCACATTTGTTTTCAAAGCCAAACCTTTTGTATGGATTTACTCCCAAAAGTTCAACTATTTTTTCCAAAGTAACTTTTTTTGTTTTTACAAGGTGAGTGTAGAGCACGGGAAATGCAATTTCAATTCCCGTAATTCCAAAAGCGCTTTTTTCAAGTCCTTTTTCCTTTTCTTCCTTTGAATGGGGAGCGTGATCCGTTGCAATCATATCGATTGTACCGTCCAAAATCCCCTCAACCAAAGCAAGTCTGTCAGTTTTATCTCTTAAAGGCGGATTCATTTTAAATCTGCCGTCTTCCTGCAAGTCACTATCGTCCAAAACCAGGTAGTGTGGTGCTGTTTCACAAGTTATATCAACGCCATCTTTTTTTGCCTTTCTTATTGCTTCCACACTTTCTTTTGCGGAAATGTGGCAAACGTGATAGGGGCAATTTGTTTCCTGCGAAAGAGCAATGTCTCTTATAATGGGGCCATATTCGCTTTTTGAACAAATTCCTTTGTGATTATGCTCTTTTGCATAAGTTCCGTCATGGATATATCCACCTTTTAAAAGGGAATTGTTTTCACAATGAGCCACAATTATTTTATTCATTTTTTTTGCAATTTCCATTGCTTTTTTCATAAGCTCTTTTGTCTGAATACCTTTTCCGTCGTCGGAAAAAGCACAAACATAATCTTTCATACTTTCCATATCGGAAAGCTCTTTTCCCTCTTGGTTTACCGTTATGCTACCGTAGGGAACAACATTTATAACAGCATCTTTTTCTATTATATCAAGTTGTTTTTTCAAATTCTCGTAATTGTCGGGTACAGGCTTTAGGTTTGGCATGGTACAAACCGTTGTGTAACCGCCTTTTGCCGCCGCCATAGACCCCGATTTTATCGTCTCTTTATAAGAAAATCCCGGTTCCCTGAAATGAACATGAACATCGCAAAATCCGGGGAACACATATTTTCCCGAAATATCGGCGACTTCGCATTCATTCGGTGGTGAATCCGAGAATTTTCCGTCTTTTACATATAAATCTTTTTTGGTAAATTTTCCGTTTTCGTAAACGAAACCGTTTTTTAAAATCAAATTCATTTTCCAAAACTCATTTCTTCATTCTTTTGTCTTTTTCACAAAAAAAGCTCCCGTCGATATTCGACAAGAGCAGTGCATATCAAAAGCTTCGGCATTTTTAAAAAAACACCGCTTTTTATTATTCACATTTTTGCATCTTGTCGGCATCTCTGTACCGCTTCTTAAAGACTTCGTCTTATTATATCACAATGCTTCAAAAATGTCAATAGTTTATTTTTAAGTTATTTTATTTTTCAGAAATTTTTTCATTTTTCGACTATCTGTTAGCTTTAAAAACATCTGCAACTTCGCTTATTGTTATAAACGCTTTTTTATCTATTTTATGCACGATATTTTTAACTTTTGTAACCTGAAAACGGTTAATTACAAAGTATATAATGGTTTTAGGTGACTTTGAATAACCGCCCAAAGCTTCAACTCTTGTTAATCCGCTTTCATAATTTTCCGAAAGAATTTCACATATTTTATCAGGTTCTTCCGTTACAATCATAGCACATTTTGCACGGTCAACACCTTCTACAATAAAGTCAATTACTTTAAGTGCCGCATAATAGGTAACAATTGAATACAACGGCAAAATCCAGCTGTCGAAAAAGATTCCGCAAGCCACATAAAGCAAAACGTTATATACCATAACAAATGTACCAACCGTCACACCCAATCTTTTGGCAAAAATAACAGCCATAACCTCAATGCCGTCCATAGCTCCGCCGTATCTTATCGCAAGACCGCTTCCGACACCTGAAATTGCACCTCCGAATATGGCACACAAAAGCAAATCCGTACCTGCAAGAGGTGATGCAATGCTTACATCAATTGGCAAAACATCTGTTATCAGCCAAGCCGACATTGAATAAATCGCAACAGTATATATTGCGTAAATTGTAAATTCCGTGCCTTGTCTTTTCCAACCGTAAACAAAAAGTGGTATGTTCAATATAAGAAGAAAAAGTGACAAGTTTAAGTATGGGGGAGTAATTTGAGCAAGAAGCATTGACGTACCCGAAATACCGCTATCATAAAGCTTTACGGGATACAAAAACAACGTTACTCCGAATGCGTTAATCATTCCTGCGATTGTGAGCATAATAAAATTAAAGGGTGTAAAATTAAGCCTTTCTTTCAATTTGTTCATTTTGTTTCCTCCTTCATTTTCTTTCTTATTAATTATACATAAAAATCCACAAAATGTCAACCGACTTAACAAAATTTACACACTATATTTTCCAATTCACTAATATCAAATGTATTAATTTTTTATTTTCCATCATCGCCACATCGCATATCGACATTCCATTTTTTGTACTGTTATTTTTCCGTAGGAGATGAGCTCTGCCTCTCCCGCCCTCGCCAGTTGTCGTCATTTCGACCTATGTGTCCGCCCGTTATTGTCATTTCGAC
>CAYPIJ010000064.1:0-10307 GCA_964410755.1 uncultured Oscillospiraceae bacterium
ATATAATACTTATAAAGACCAAATTTTAAAGGAGAATGAAAAATGAAAACACATTTTTTTCAAACAAACGAAAATCATATAATGGCAGAAAAAAGACTTTTTTCCAATGCACAGCAAAATGACTGGATTTCAACCGTTGTGATTGAGGACAAGCCCGTAAACGAAAATTTTACAGGTTTCGGAGTTGCCATAACAGACAGCTCCTGTTATGAGCTTTCAATTATGACAAAGGAACAAAGAGAAGAATTTTTGGAGGACATTTACGGAAAAGACGGATTAGACCTTTCCGTTGCCAGAGTTTCAATCGGTGCAAGCGATTATTCGCCATTTGTCTATTCCTATTGTGACACTCCCAACGACACGAAGCTAAAAACATTTTCAATCGAACAGGACAAAGAATTTATCATTCCTATGATAAAGGAAGCAATTTCACATAATAAAGATATGAAATTTTTGGCTTCACCCTGGAGTCCTCCTGGTTGGATGAAAACAGGGGGACTTCTCAATCACGGATATATGAGAGAGCAATACATAGATTGCTATGCCGATTATTTTGTAAAATTCATAAAAGCTTATGAAAATGAAGGTATAAAAATTAATTCCGTTACACCTCAAAATGAGCCTGAAACTCACCAACAGGGAACATCTGTTGCTTGTGTTTGGTCACCTGATATTGAAGCAAAGTTTATGATAAAGCTTAAAGAAAAATTGGAAGAAAACGGACTTGACACGGAAATTTGGATGTACGATCACTGTTTTAACGGTTGGCCGAGAATAAATTGGACGTTAAAAGAATATCCACAGCTTTTAAATTGTGTTGACAGCGTTGCACTTCATTATTACGATGGCGGAATTGAGCTTGTTGATAACATAAAAAACGAATTTCCGAAAATGAGATGGGAATTTACCGAGGGAGGTCCTCGCCTTAATGACAATTACGGTACCGATTGGACGAAATGGGCGCATATTATGGCAAAATCTCTTGCTTACGGTTGCGGAAGCTTTTTCGGTTGGAATCTTCTTTTGGACGAGGACGGAGGTCCGAACGTTGGTCCGTTCCCTTGCGGTGGACTTGCAACCCTTAACTCTCAAACAAATGAGCTTACATATAGCGGACAATATCACGCATTTAAGCATTTTTCCAAATTTATAAAACGTGGTGCAAAGATTTATCCCGCAAAATTAAGCGAGGACTTTTCATGTAATTCTGGCTATAACTATCCATCAACCTTAAAAATTCCGGTAGATGTTGTTTGTGCCGACAATTTAGACGGTAGTAGAGTTATTGTTTTGGTAAATTCCAATATGAGTAAGCACCAAGCCCAATATACCTACGGTGGTAAAATTTGGTATATCGAGCTTATGCCAAACTCCGTAACAACTGTTGTTTTTGAAAAATAATAGAGAAAACAAAAAATTATTTTCTGAAATAAAGGGGAGTATGCTCTGTGTGAGCTTTAATCATACGGCAAAAATAATTCACATCGCTTACTCCCACACTTTCGGCTATTTTCCAAAGAGAAAGTGCAGTATTTGAAAGTAATTCGTAGGCAATGTTTATTTTTAGGTTTTGGATATATTTTTTTGGAGATATTCCGATGCATTCTTTAAAATTGTGAGAAAATCTGTCGACACTCAGAAAACAAAAATCAGTATAGTGTTTCAGCGGTTTGTTTTGTGAAATTATGAAAAAATTTGCCTTTATAGGTGCGGGAAGCCTACAATTTACAACGAGCTGTATTATAGATTTGCTTCATTTCGATGCATTTTCCGACAGCGAATTTTACCTTATGGATACCAATGCCGACAATTTGAAATCCATTACAAAAATTTGTGAAAGAATACTTGTTGAAATGAATAAGCCAAAATGCAAAATTGTTTCCACAATGAGCAGAGAAGAGGCATTGAAAAATATTGCCCAAATGCTGTTTTTCTTAATTATACCAACCCAATGTCTATGCTATGCGGAGCTATGCAACGTTATTCCAATGTTGAAGTTACAGGTCTTTGCCACAGTGTACAGCACACAGTGGGAATGCTTGCGGAGTGGTTGAACAATGGGAGTAAATCATCAAGCATTTTATACAAAGCTTACTCATAACGGAAAGAATCTTTATCCTTTGCTAAAAGAAAAACTTAAGGAAGAAGAATTTTACAACAAAGAAATTGTAAGAAATGAAATGTTTTTGAAGCTTGGTTATTATCCCACGGAGTCAAGCGGTCACAATTCGGAATATAACGCATGGTTCAGAAAGCGTCCTGATTTAATAGAAAAATATTGCCTCAACTCCACAAATTGGAATCCGGGTGAATATGCATTTATATCAAAATTTAAGACTTGAACGCAAGAAAAACACCGAAAAACAGTATGAAGATTTTTTGAAAAATCCAATGAAAACGGCAAAATCTCCCGAATATGCGGCAGATATTTTCAATGCTCGTATCGGTGACGGCAAGCCGTTTTTTTTCAACGGAAATGTAATAAATAACGGTTCAATACCGAATTTGCCCAATGAAGCCTGTGTTGAAATACCCGTAATTGCCGACAGACAGGGCTTAAAATGTGTTTTAAAATGTCCAATTTTTTGTTTAATCCGTCCATTGAAATAGTTATTTTATTGTTGTATAATGATTATTGAAAAATAAATATTTTTAGGAGGAACAAAAATATGAATACAAAAAAATACACAGTTGCAATTCTCGGAGTAGGTGGCAGAGGATATACTTACGGTTCGCTTCTTACACAGAAACCAAATGAATTTGAAGTGGTTGCTCTTTGCGATATAAATCCGAAACAGCTTGAAAAAGAAAATGCACTTTTCAAGCTTCCTCAGAGTTCACTTTTTACCGATACGGAAGAATTTTTCAAAGAAAAAAGAGCTGATGTTGTAATAGTATCAACATGGGATAATTGCCATGTTGCACAGTGCATAAAAGCGATGAAACTCAGTTGTGACGTACTTTTGTAAAAGCCTATAAGCGATTCGGAAGAGGAAATTTCACAGCTTTTGAAAGTACAAAAAGAAACAGGTCGTAAAGTGGTTGTTTGCCATGTTTTAAGATATGGTGCAGGTTACAGAAAGCTTAAAGAACTTCTTAAAGATAAGGTAATTGGCAATCTTGTTACAATAGATGCAATGGAACGTGTTGCATATTGGCATCAAGCTCAGGCTTATGTAAGACTTCAAAGTACCCATAATGACGAAACTCACCCAACCATTCTTGCAAAATGTTGTCATGATCTTGACTATATTCAACATTTTGCAGGATCAAAGTGCAAAACAGTTTCTTCCCTTGGTGGACTTGACTTTTTCTTGCCCAAAAATGCACCTGATGGTGCAACAAAGAGATGTCTTGACTGTCCCCACGTTGAAAGCTGTGTATACAGTGCGAAACAAATTTATATTGACGGTTGGAAGAAAAATGGTTGTCCGACGTTTAAGTGGCCTTATAATAAAGTATCACTTATAAATCCCACAACTGAAGAAAATCTTTTTAAAGGCTTGGAAACAAGTGAATTGGGAAAATGCGCTTTTCTTACCGGTGTTGAAGAAAATAAAAATGTTGTGGACCATCAAACAGTTCAAATGCATTTTGAAAACGGTGTTGATGCGTTATTGAAAATGCAATATTGTGCATTTACAGGGCGTAGAATTAACCTTTTCGGAACACATGGCGAAATTGTTTTTGACGAACAAATAGACACCATAACCGTTATGCCTTTTGGAAAAGAGGTTGAAAATATTAAAGTCAGTGAACTTGAAAATGCCGATGACGGTGGTTGGGGACACGGTGGCGGTGATGTTGGACTTATTGCCGATTTGTATGCGATTTTAAGTGGAGCAAAAACCGACTACACATCTTTGGAGGAATCTGTGGAAAGTCATCTTATAGGTATTAAAGCCGAAATTTCACGTCTTAACGGAGGTACTTTGCAAAAGGTTCATAACTAATATTATAAATGATAAAAGTAAAGGAGAAAAAATGGGATATTTATATTTATTAACTTCCGTTTTATGCGGAAATATTAAAGGATTTTGCGGAAAAAAGACAAGTAATTTAACAAAAAAAACTTCCGATGCGGTGTTTTTTAATTTTATAAGAATGATGTTTTGCATTGTGATAGGTTTTTGCTTGATAATTTTCCAAAGCGGACTTGACGGAATTTTTACGGACGGAAAAACGATTTTGATAACTTTTTTTGCCGGTATTACAAATGCGCTTTTTGTTGTCAGCTGGCTTTTTGCTGTAAAATACGGTATGTATATGACTGTCGATGTTTCGCTTACAATGGGAACCGTTGTTCCCATAATTCTTTCGGCTCTAATTTTTAACGAAAGAGTATCTTTAAAGCAAATTTTGGGATTATTGGTATTGCTTGTTGCGGTTTACATAATGTGTAGTTACAATAAACAGCAAAAAGGAAAAGGTTGCATGAAAGACTATATTGTTCTTTTTGTTTGTGGTTTGGCAAGCGGACTTACGGATTTTTCTCAAAAGCTTTATGTAAGTGTTTCCGAAAAAAGTAATATTGCCGTTTACAATTTATATATTTACGTTTTTTCGGCACTTGTTTTGGGAATATTGACTTTGTTTTTAAAATCGGACAACAAAAAGAAAAGCTTGAAAAAAGACGGAATTTATATATTCATAATGGCAGTTTGCCTTTTCGGATATTCCTATTTTAAAACAAAATCGGCGTTGTTTTTGCCGTCGGTTCAACTTTATCCGCTTTCACAAAGTCTTTCAATGATAGTTTCAACCTTTATGGCATCAATATTATTTAAAGAAAAAATCACTCCGAAATGTATTTTCGGAATATGTCTTTCCTTTGTAGCTCTTTTACTTATAAATATGTAAAATATAAAAAAATAGGCTGTGAATTTTTTTCACAGCCATATTTTATACGGTTTTCTTTGTTTTTGACAACGCAACAACAATTCCTGCAACCATAAGACCAAACCAAATTAAAATTAAGTTTTTCCAGCCTATTGATGTTACGGCATTGGCGAAAATTGTGCTTGATGTTGCTGCCGCAACGTAGCTTGCAAAGTCCAAAAATCCGGTTGCACTTGAAACCATTCCCGTATCTCTCAAGCTTGGGCAATATCTGCTCCAAAGCATTGAAGCGGCACAGTTGGAAGATAAAATTCCCAATATCATAAAAGCTATGTTTAGTGTTGGCTGTTTTAAAAAATATACAAGTGCAAATGAAACGGTTGCGGATATAAATGAAAGCAGTATTGTTAAATCCATATTGTTTCCCAAACGTTCATATACAAATACGGCTATAAATGCTGACATTGAAATGATAAAGGTTGCAACCGTGAAAATCATTGCCGATTTTTCTGCGGAAAAGCCCAAATATTGAGAAATGTATGTTGGCAACCAAAATACAACGGTTGTACGGACAATTCCCGTAATAATTGAAATTAAAGTGAATTTTACAATTCCGTGATTTATAAGAATTTTTATTTTATTATCGCTTGTTTCTTTTTTGGGAATTTTATATTGATTATATTTTACAATACCTTTTTTCTCAAGTGCCAAAAACATTGTAAAACAAATTCCACCCATAAGAAAAAGGGTAAAACTGCTTAAATTAAACACGTTTTTCCAAGCCATAAATGCTGCCGCAACTCCTGCAAGCGGTGAACCCAAAAAGGAAGCAAATGTATATCCCAAACTGCAACGTGTGGCATATTTGGGCTCTGTATTTTCTGAAACAACCTTTGTCATTGGTGCGTAAATCATTGAAAGGAAAAATCCAGTCATACCGTAAATTATTTTTGCACTCATTTGCGATGATATAATATAGGGAAATAAAATATTGGTAATACCTGCCAAAATAAGTCCGAAACTTATCATATACCTTGCTTTTACCTTGTCGCCTATAATACCGTTAATAAGCTGGCCGATTGCATACATAATGAAATAAAGCGATGAAACGGAACCTATATATTCCGTTGTAAATCCGTCTGTTTCAATCATTTGCGGTGTAACAGTACTTAAAATATTTCTTGCAAAATATACTGCAAGATATGAAACCGAGCATAGAGTTCCTATCATAATTGCATTTCTTAATTTTTCGTTTTTTGTTGTTGTCATTTTTCTAAAATACTCCTTTTTTTAATCTTCAACACTGTGAGAATTTAATATTTCTTTTACTTTGCAGTATCTTTGCGTGCCGTTTTTGTCAAGCTCGTAATTTAACTGCGAACAGATGCAATTAACCAAAAACATTTGAGATAAACGCACTTCGTTGGATTCACCGGACAAATTTTCTCCGCTGTAAGCTGAAATCAAAGGATAGTCGGCAAGACGAGCAAGAGGGGAATGTGGGTGTGCTGTTATGCAAATAACACAAACGCCTTTTTCTTTTGCAATGTTTACGGCATCAATAATGTCCTTTGTTCTTCCGCTTGAAGAAATTGCCATAACAACACTTTCTTTGTCAAGCATAAGGGAAGAAATGGGAGAAAGCAAAACATCGTCAATGTAAGTTGCGGGAAGACCCAACTGCAAAAGCTGATATGAAAAGTCTTTTGCTATTATACCGGAACGAAAAACACCGTAAAGCTCAATTCTTTTTGCACTTATTAATTTGTAAATAACATTTTTCAGTGTTTCTTCGCTGTTTACAGCGACTGTGTTTTTTATGGCTTTTTCACTTTCCGTCATTGAATTTTTAAAAGTGTCTTTAACGTTTTCGCTGTCATTTTTGCAAGTATGCATTTCTTGGGAATCTTCGGGCAATTCTTGCGCTATTAAAAGCTTTAGTTGTGAAAATCCGCCACCTGAAATTTTTTTTGCAAAGTTGTTTATGCTTCCCTGGGAAATATTTGCTTCCTTTGAAAGCTTTGCCATTGAATATGTAATAAATTTTTTTGGATTTTTAACGATTTCTTTCGCAATACGTCTTTCAACACTGCTGTAGTAGGGCATTTGCACTTTTATTTTTGTAATAATATTCTTTTTTTCCATAATAATCCTCACTCAATAAAAATGAGTAAAACTCAAAAAATTAAAAACCTAAATGATTATATCACAATAAATTGAAACTGTCAAGATATTTGGCAAAAAAAGAAAAAAATTGTTAAATTTCTCTTGACATACAATGTAATTTGGAGTATAATAATATAGGTTATTGAAAAACCAATTATACAGTGTTTTTAAAAAGGAGAACTGGTATGAGTTACAAGATAGTGTCGGATTCCTCTTCAAATGTGAGAGAATTGCAGAATGTTGATTATAAAAGTGTACCGCTTAAAATTATATGTGAGGGAAAAGAATACGTTGACGATTCAAATCTTAATGTTGGAAAAATGATTGAAGATTTAAAATATTCAAAAAGTGCCTCAACTACTTCTTGCCCAAATTCACAAGAATGGCTTGATGCTTTTGAAGGTGGGGAAGACATTTTCGCTTTTACCATTACAAGTTCTCTTTCCGGTAGCTTTAATTCGGCAACAAATGCCAAAAATTTATATTTAAGCACTAACGAAAAAGCCAATGTTTGTGTTGTGGATTCTCTTTCCACAGGCGGAGAAATGCAACTTTTAATGGAAAAGGTTGCGGAATGCTATGAAAACGGATATGATTTTGAAAGTACGAAAAACGAAATTGAAAATTATAAGAAAAATACACATTTGATTTTTTGCTTGAAATCTATGAACAATCTTGCAAAAAACGGCAGAGTTTCTTCTGCTTCGGCAAAGGTAGCTCTTGTTTTGGGAATACGAATTGTCGGAAAAGCATCTGATGAAGGCACTTTGCAACCGCTTCACAAGTGCAGAGGTGAGGGAAAAGCCTTGCAAACAATATACGAAGTAATGCTTGCAGATGGTTTTTGTGGTGGAAAAGTAAGAATTTCCCATTGCAATAATGAAGAAGGTGCAAAAAAGCTTGAAGAAATAATTAAAGGCAGTTTTAGAAAATGCGATGTTGAAATTAACGAATGTGGCGCTCTTTGCAGTTACTATGCAGAGGACGGCGGTCTTATAATCGGTTATGAAGGCTAAAAAATAAAAAAATAAAGGTGCAGAAAATTTGAGCTTTCTGCACCTTTTGTTTTATAAAAGTATTTCTGTGAGTTTCTTTTTTAAAGCTTCTTTACGTTTTTCGTAAAATAAAAGGAAATTATCGTATGTATATTCCATATCCGGTAAATAATGAGTTTGTTTAAAGTTGATTTTATCTCCAACGGTGGGGCACTGTCTTTCAAACCAAGCATCAAAATCCACGTCAGATTTTCCTTTGTTTGTGTTGGAGTCCAATAATTCCAAATTTGCAATGTTGTTGACTGATTTTATGTATTCGTCAATTTTTTCGTCCTCAATTCCTAATTTTTTGAGAGAATTTTTTGTGAATTTGCTCTTTGGATAAATATGGTCTACATCAAAGCTTGTTGTTGCAAAGTTAAATGATGGATATAATAACATTAAGGTTGACATGGTGTCGTTTTTTCCGTAAGTAAGCTGTAATAAATAATCTTCAATGTCATCTTGTGTGAATTTAATCGATTTTGTTGTTCCTTTGAACTTTTCAATAATTGTTTCAAGGGGGAAATCAAAGTTTTCATTTTCTTTAATAATTTTTCTGTATTTCGGGAAAACACTGTCGGGTTGTCCGCCAAATTGTCTTTTCAGTAATGCTGAAATAAGCCAATATTTAATTTTGCTTCTGTTTTCCTTATATTTCTCCGCTTCGACAAAATTGTCCGGATTGCCTATTTTCATTAAATAACAAGCTATGGGGATAAGTGCGTAGGTTGAACTCAATGTTTCACCGCAATATCCGAAAGAAACTGCCAATCTTACAGTAAGAGAAAGAGCTCTTTTTATATTTTCCCAATTGTTTTCGATTTTTTTCATGTTTTCTTTGTTGAAATTATTAACTTTGAATTTTACGTCTAAATCTTCTGTTAATACAAGCATGGATTTTAGTACAAAATCTTTGATAAAATAGAATTTTGCACCTTTGTCTTCGTTTAATTCTTTTACCAATTCGATGATTTCTTTTCTTGCGTCAATGTTATTTCCCCATTGAGCCGATGCCATAGATAAAAGTAAATCGGAATGGCTGAGTTTTGTTCCACCACTGTTTACCCTTACAAAAATATCCAAAACCTTGTCAAGTTCAGGGGACTTTTCTTCATAGTAAATAAATATATCTTTTGAATTTATTTTGTCGCATAAAGTTGAAAGGGTTTCATGTGCAAAATCTGTTTGATTTTCAGTGTATGTTATTCCATTTTTTGAATAAGTTATTTTACTGCTTACATATTTTACACAATCTTTAATTTCCATTTCCAAAACTTCTCCAACTTCAAACCAATAGGAGTTTTCGTCGTTTTTTACTTCCGAAGGAACGAGAAAACGAAAATCGTATTTTTTATCTATATTTTCAGATTTGGAAAGTAAATTTAAGTAAAGCTTTTTTTCGGGATATGCGTTATCGTTGTTTCTTTTTTTGTGTTTTTGCCTTTTTGCGTAAGTACCTTTTAAACCGATATAAATTGAAGTTAAACGCTGCTGTCCGTCAAGAACGGCAGTCACTTCGTTCGTACCTCTTAAATCAATTTTTTTGTTATGAACAGAATTTTTTTCATGATAATTACGCAAAAATTCATAAAAGTCAAAATTTTTTATCTGCTCTTTTCCGACATTCCAAAACAAAAATGTTCCCACAGGGTATCCTTGCATTATGGAATCAAACAAAGTTTCTATTTGTTCCGGTTCCCAAACAAACTCTCTTTGAATTGCAGGGAGAACATATTTGTTGTTTGTTATTTTTTCAATTGCGTCTTTAATTGTTAATGTGATATAACTCATTTTCTTTCTCCTTATTTTTTATTTATTTTTATGTAATAAAAAAGGCACATCAACCAAAGTCAATGTGCCCAAAAACACAAACTCCGATTGTCGCCAAACAATTTTAATTACAGAATGTTATAATTTTGCTACACTCCAGTTATGGGAATCTGCATTTTTGCTAATCCAAAATAACTGAAGCAATACGAAAAAGGGTATAAAATACCCATAAAAATAAAGGAAATACATTCTGTATTTTTATATATTAAAATTATTTGGCAATTATATTATAACATAACAATAAAAAATTGTCAATGATTTTATGAATTTTTTGCTTTTTCTATAAAATAAACCGCAATATAAAAGCTATACTGCGGTTTTATCTTATATTTTTTATAAATAAATTGTTTCCTTTTTATCTGCGGAAAGTTTTTCCAAAATTCCTATTTCAATTGAAAATTTAGCTGTTTTCGGTGTATTGATTTCACTTTCTTT
>CAYPIJ010000065.1:0-1904 GCA_964410755.1 uncultured Oscillospiraceae bacterium
ATCCTTATCAATTATAATCTTTTTTTCGTATTCCGAACCGTATTCGCAATCAAAAGCTTCAATCAACAAGACACAAAAATTTTCGTAAGCAATATTTTTACAAAACAATTGAAATTCACTATCGGAAACAAAGTTTTTAAAATTCAAGAAAGCAAAAAGCTTTTTCCCAAAAAAATTTCGGCATAACCCCATATATGTAAGCAAATTTTCAGGAAATGGAATGTTTTCTTCATCAACCGTAAAATTCAAAAGTTTCATCACCTTTTCCATATTTTCCAAAAAAGAAAATTTTATGGGATAATCAAATTTTTCAGAAATCATTTCCGCATAATTGTTTATTGTATTAAGCAATGAGATTGTTTCACTTGGAAAATCTTCGCTAAAAGTTTCCGCTTCGGAAGAAAGCTTTGAAGAAATTTTCTTTTCTGTAAAGTTAACGTCGAACACATCAGAAATAAACTCACAATATTTTGAAATTTCAATAGGCGCAAAATTTTCAGACAACACAAAATCGGGTTCCGAATTGGCTATACCGTTTACAGTATTTCTTAAAGCAATCGGATTTTCAATTACCAATGTTACAATTTCACCCTCGTTTATGTCTATAGTTTTTTCAAGTAAAGGATGTACTAATTTCATAATTCAATAAACCTTTCGTCAGTAGTTATAATATCACCGGTGGCGGAACCTACTATAAACTCCATTTTTGAATATTGTTTCTCTGTTACCGCAAGTAGCTGAACAAGGCCTTTCGGAGGCTTATTTCTTCTTATGTTTTCGGAAATACTCGATGCTGCATTTTGGTTAAGTGCGAGCTTGGAATATACAGATTCCTGAACCATCATAAATCCGCTTTTTATCAAAAATTTTCTAAACCTTGAATAATTACGACGATCTTCCAAGGTTTCGGTCGGTAAATCAAAAAATACTATTACTCTCATAAATCTATAACTCATATTCAGGAAATTTTATCATTGATATGTTTTTTTCACATATTGCATCGAACACACTTTTTACATATATTTTCACTGCATTTGTCATAACATTTGTTCTGCCATCAATTGTTATTTCTTTATTAAGAAGTTTTACAAGTTCCATTTTTTGCTCATGCTCAAAAACAGTTAAATCGGTATTAACAACCATAATATCAACAAAAGGACGAAATGGCTCCATTAAATCGCTGGCAAGATTATATTGATTGAACATATTGTCATGAAACAAACCCAGTTGTGTACAATACCCGCAAGCAACAATTTCACGGGCAACCGTTGACAAAAATATACTGTAACCATAGTTAAGTGCCGCATTGATATTGTTATCAAGACTGCGTGAAAAATCGTTCCCGAAAAGAGCATTAAAATAAACTTTGGCTGCGTGTCCCTCTCTGTTGGTAGCATCACCCGGTTCAATTTGCGTAAGATATTGTTCCAAAAGTACTCTTTCTTCCTTGTTGAATTCCTCAAGCACACAATATTGTCCTCTGATTTTTGCACGCACAATTTCAGCCCATATAAACTTTTTTGTTTCAGAATCCCAACCGATTTGAGTTCGGTATTTCAAACTGGTATCATGACTCCCATATAAGGGAGTCACAGATGCCAATGGTAATCTTTTTTCATCGCAAAAAATGATGTTGATTTTTCTTTTAACAAGCTCGCACATCAGGTAAGCTGTAATCGAAACAGCTGTTGATTCAAGCATCAAAACCCCTATTTCGCTTAAGTGGATTCGTTTTGTTTCGTTTTCGTTTCGCACAACAAGGTAATCCATTTTATAATCAAGCTTTGTTCTGTTTTTTATAACAACAACTCTCCAACTCATCGTTTGCACCTCACTTAAATTGCAATATTTTGGAATTATTTCAACAAGTCAATTTTATATTCATACAGCCCCGTAACCGATTG
>CAYPIJ010000065.1:2004-10250 GCA_964410755.1 uncultured Oscillospiraceae bacterium
CAAATCATAACGGTTTCTATTGTACGAATACGTTTTTTCTTTTTGGTATGTTCAACAACAAAATAATATGCACCGGAAACATTATTGTAGCCGCCGTATTTTGCAATGTCCATGCCTTTCTTTATTGGCAACTGACCTTTACCCGCTGTCAAGATATTCAGGTCGAACAGTTGTCCCTTTCCCTCTCTTGGCATACGGGTAACAAGAATGTTATTTTTGTTCATGTATTTTTTCACTGTGCTTATAGACGTTCCGTCAGCAATCCAAGCGTTTTTTGTATCGTAGTCAAACACCTTATTGAGGCTGTATTTTTCATTGTGAATATTCTTGAAAAAGTTATCTGTAAATTTCGTGTTGTACACATTTCCCACAACAACATTAAGATAGGCATCTTTTGCGTGGTGAAAATCGTTTACATCTCTGCATTTTATAAATTCAAATTTCTGTCTGAAATCAGACACATTTATTGCCTTTGAAAATACGCATTTTGTATTTGGATAATAGTCACCTATAAGTGACAATATGGCTTTTGTGGATTGCTGTGTTTCCACCACTTGTCTTGCCACAAAATCTGACAATTCTTTATCGGTAAGGGGTGTATGTCTTACTAGTCTGTCAAACTTTTTGGAAGATATAAGCCCTTTATCTTTCAAGTTTTTCCAAAAATCATACATGCGAGTTCTGGTTTGTTCATCAATAGGGTATTTATCCTTTTTTTGCTCTTGGTTTATTTGGCTTTTTACCAAAACTCTGTTATCCAAGCTGTCGTCTTTAATTTTTGAGCGTGGGAAAATATGGTCTATGTCATAAGCTTTGTTGTCGGTAATCATTGCACCGAAATCAATTTTTGCTTTGGAATACATACATTTTCCGAATTGGGTGTAGTAAAGATAAAGCTTATCACGACGCAAGTTATTTTCACTTTCATTGCAAAGTTTGTCAAAAAGTTCTTTATATTCGTCTTCGTTGCAAAGTTTGTCAAAAAGTTCTTTACTTTCTTCGCCGCAAGCTTTATACAATTCAATAAGTCTTTCTTTTCTGCTGACAGTGCGTTTTCCTTTAAGATTTTCTTTTGTTCCTCTTGCAACTTCGACAAATATTTTTGCAGGTGCTGCTTTTTCAATATCCGTAATCTCATCTATTATTTTCAATGCTTGTCTTACGCTTCTCTTAACAGCAGGTGCAATATACATATCTTCAATCTGTCTGTCCAGGCTGTTATCTTCGCCCATATTTTCTTTTCTAAGCTTTTCGGCTTCTTCCAAAAATTGATATTCGTTTGACATAAGGTGACTGAGGTTTACATTGTAACGCTTTAACATATCCATAATACAAAGTGAAACGTTATCTTCGCCCGTATGGTACACCTGAGTTAAAAACGATTCCGAAAGACGACCCCAGTCCTTATATTTCAAACGGCAAATATAGCTTACATCAGCCTCAGGAAGGAACGAAAACTTTTGTTTTACCCAATTGCTGAGTAATTTTTTATCGTCGCCGAATACAAGAATTCTGCGAATTATTTCTTCCGCATCATTTCTCGAAAGTCCGTTTGCAAGAAGTCTTTTAAAATCGTGATATGATTTCAAATTTGATTTTACGGTAACATCAATACCGCTTATTTCGTCTGTGGAAGAAATAAGCCCTTTGGAAAGAAGGTAATTTTTAACAGTTTTTGAACTTACCTTTTTGTTTTGCTCCACAAACAAATCGTTATACAAGTCTTCCATAACATTTCTCGGAAGTTCTTTTCCGTTTACACGCAAAAGATTAATTTCATTGCGGAGCATAAATTCGCTGTAAAGCAATGAATTTTTCGGCATAACATAATCGCCTGTATAAGAACATCTGCCTATTAAGTTAATAATAAAATTTTCGGCACTTTCGGTAGTGTCAACAACTTTTTCAAAATTCCACGGATAGATTTTTTCGTCACTTCTTACAAGCCAATGATTGGGAGATTTTTTGTTAAGGGGACCCACATAGTAAGGAATACGGAATTTGAAAATGCTTATTATTTTTTCTGCAACCGTAATTCCGTCCGAATCGGTTTCTTTAAGAAAAGGCAAATATCCCGATGCATTTTCCAATATTTTTTCAAGTTCCTTTTGATGCAATTGACAGGTAATAACTCCGTTGTCACTTCCCACAAGTCGGGTCAAAAATGTTTTTTCCTCAATTTCTTCATACATATCAGCATATTCAAGGTTATCTTTAAGTTTTGGAAGTTCTGTTTTTAAATATGCACAAAACTGTTCCTGAGTACAACTGTATCCGCCACTTCGTATTTTATAGTTGTTGTATGCCGAATAGTTATTGTGTTTATCCACATTTTTACCAAAAACATCTTTATATTTTTCGGGATAATATTCTCTTACATATTTTTTAAGTTTGTAAAGGTCTCTGCGATTTTTTTCATAAAGCTTTATTTTTGCATCGCTTATGTATGTTTCGCCGTTTAAAATTTGAGATAATCTTGATGAATCAAAAACCGTTTTTGCCATAAAGAGCAAATCAATTTTATCGTCCAAAACTGCTGAAAGTTTGTCAAAATCCCCTTCTAAATCACTTTTTAAAGTAACGTTTTTCAGTTCGGCGTCCTTTAGAGCTTCATTGCAAAACAATTTATCAAAAGATACCTTTGCACCGGTAAGCATATCGGAAAGAACAAGAGGGTTAAGCAATGCGTCGTCTTCCAAAACAGGTGATTTTAAAAGTTTACGCAACGCCTTTTTCTTATTTGTAATATTAAGGTCGTCTCTTTCCAAAGTTTCGGCATAAAGTTTTTTATCGACAAAGTCCAGCTCCTGCCCGAATTCTTGAGATATATACTCATTAAGTTCTGCCAATCTGTCCAAAGTGCTTTTCTCGGAAACATCAACATCAGATTCAAAAAGAAAATGGCCTCTGTTTTTTATAATGTGATGCAACGCAAGAAATACAAGTCTTACATCATGAGGCTCTTTCGAATGAACAAGCTCACTGCGAAGATGATATATGCTTGGGAAATTTCTCGAATAATCACGGTCTGTATAGTTTTTATCGTTAAAAAGAAGAAAACTGCCGTCTTGGCTTTTATCCTCCTGTGTAAAAGTGCTCTCCTTTAAACGCATAAAAAATCCGTCATCCACACGGGATACTTCTTTTGCAAAAAGCATTTCAAGAAGAAGCAATCTCTGTTTACGTCTTGCAAGTCTGCGTCGTGTGGTTCTGTTTGTTCTTCGTTCGGTTGCACCTTTTGCCTCTTCAAACAAACGCACTCCCCACATTGCATTTCCTTTGAATTTTAAAATGTTGTAGTTTTCGTCTGTTACTGCCCAACCAATCGAGTTGGTTCCAACGTCCAATCCAAGGTAATAGTCGCCTTGTTTTAAATTGTTTTTATTGTTTTTCATAAAAACACTCCTTTTTTATAAAAAAATTGATTAAAAGTATTGACAAAGCAATTATTTTATGTTATTATAAATATAGTTTCAAACTGCTGTTTGAAATTACACTACTAAGTTCAAATAAGCTTTTAGCGAAACCACCGTTTAACGGAGTCACAGTGTGTGATATTGAACTTACGCTTCGCATTGCGGAGCTTTTTTATTGCTCATTTTTAATCGAAAAAGCCAAAATCTCATAACAGCTGTTTTTATTAATCTAAAAAACTGCTTTATACAAATACCACTTCAAGTAAATTATAGCACAATTTGCACAAAAGTTCAATGCTTTTACCCTATTTTTTATGATTTTTCCTGTTTTTTATCTTTTTTAATTAAAATCCACATTATACAAACAAAAATTGACACAGAATTTATTTCATAAAAAAGAGTGGCCCTCGTTTTTGAGATACCACTCTTTCATATTAAAATGAGATTTCTGTTTTTTCGTTTTTCTTCATATCTATAAAAAGTACATTGTTTTCAACGGTATATTTTGAAGAAATTGTAAAACTCTTTGTATTTTCATTAAGCTTCAATCTGAAAGTATTGTCACACATTGAAGTCACAACTATTTTTGTGGGTTTATTATTTTTCCATTCAATGTCGATTTCAAAATTTCCTCTTGCTTTCAAGCCTTTTACAAAGCCGTTATGCCAATCTTGGGGCAATGCAGGCAAAATATCAATAATTCTTTCCTCAGGTTTTCCCAAATGACTTTGCAAAAGCATTTCGCTTATGCCTGAAATCCCACCGAAATTACCGTCAATTTGGAAAGGCGGATGCATATCGAAAAGATTTTCGGCAGTTGATTTTTTAAGCAATGTTTGTATGCTGTCCCATGCGGAATTTCCGTCTTTTAGTCTCGCATAAAAATTAATTATCCACGCTCTTGACCAGCCTGTTGCACCACCGCCGTGTGAAATTCTTCTTTCAATTGTCTTTCTTGCACCCTCAAAAATAACAGGGTCTGTTTCATTGATTTGATCCGACGGATACAAGCCGAAAAGGTGCGAAATGTGTCTGTGGGAAGGCTCGGTTTCCCCGTAATCCTTTATCCACTCACGAATTGTGCCGTAACGCTCGCTTATTTTCAAAGGTGGCAACTTTTTAAGCATTTCTTCAAGTGTAGCCTTAAATTCAAGGTCTTTTCCGAAATGCTCGCAAGCAAAAATCATTCTTGTGAAAATAAAATAAATAATTTCAAAATCCATTGTCGCACCGTAAGTGAACATTCCTTTTTTCTTTTTGTTGTTCTCGTCGTAATACCAATAGGAATTTTCAGGCGAATTGGACGGATTTGTAACAAGATACCCATCAGGTGATTCCACAAGAAAATCCTTAAGAAATTCGCAAGAACCCTTTAAAATCGGATATATTTCTTCAAGATATTTTTCGTCATTCGTAAATTCGTAATGTTCCCAAAGATTTGCACAAAGCCACGGCCCTGCCATTGGGAAAAATCCGCAACCGACACTGTCGTGAACGCCCGTACGACCGAAAACGTCCGTTGTATGGTGAATTGTCCAGCCGTCTGCATGGTAAAGTTGATTTGCCGTTTCTTTGCCTCGCTCGCTTATTATTTTCATAAAATCCGTATAAGGCTTAAAGGTTTCCGACATATTACCAACCTCGCAAGGCCAATAATTCATTTGCAAATTTATATTTGTATGGTAATCACTGCCCCAAGGCGGCATATATCCGTGACACCAAATTCCTTGCAAATTTGCAGGCAAGGTCGCATTTTTACCGGAGCATTCCGTCAACAAATATCTTCCGAAATTATAGTACAACTGCATAAGCTTAACGGGATTTTCCCCACCTTGAACATGATAAAGGCTGAAATCGGTAGGAAGATTTTCATAATCCACATCTTCATATTCAATGTTAAGCTCCACTCTTGAATAAAGCTTTTTATGTGCATCGATATGCACTTTTTTTACGGTATCGTAATCAACATTTACAACATTTTCTATTTTTTCAAAAGCAACTTTTTTCAAATTTTTCTCGAAATCAAAGCCGTAAGTTTTCACATCGTAATTTGTTTCAAAAGCCCCATAAACTGTTACATAAGTGGCGTCCGTTACCGAAATGAAGTCCTTGTGTTCCTTTGTTTTTCCGTCTGTAACAATTTTCAAAACAGACAAAAACTCCATTCCCTCGTCTCCGTCACCGTGACAATCATCTTCCGCAAAGGTAACTGTGCCTTTCAAAAGCAAGGTATCATTGTTCAAAGCTGTTGTATATGCATCTTGGTATCTTTTTGCCGTAATGTCGCAATCGAAAATTTTATTTGTTTTGTTTGTTGCTCTGTAAACAAAAACATCATATTTTTCAGAAACAAAGCTCTCGGTTGAATATAAAGAATCGCCTTTTTTGTAATCTGCTCCCGCAACTGCCTCCGAAAGATCCAAATATTTATAATAATCCTTATGCGCTCTTTTGTCCTTGAAATCAACCTTGATTTCGCAAAAGCTCTCAAAAAAACGCACTCTCGACGGTGAAGCAAGAAAGTTTTCACTTGCCCAATCTGTCGCTTCCTCGATTTTTTCCTCAAAAAGCAATTTTCTCATTTTTTCAAGTGCGGATTTATCGGAAGAATATTTTTCTTCCATCGGCTTTCCGCTCCAAAGAGACTCTTCGTTTATTTCAATCGTCTCACAACCGGGATTGCCGTAAAACATTGCACCTATTCTTCCGTTTCCCAACGGAAGTGCATTCATCCAATTATCCTTAAATCTGTTGTACCATAATTTGTCGTTCATATTGTTACTCCTTATTTTTTTCCTATACTTTTAAAATCTACTCTGTGTGGCATTACAAGGTCGTCCTTGTAGCCCATAACAACATCAGTACGTCTTTTCCAGTCATACTCGTCACGTGAAGACTGCCCATAGGTCACAACCTGTGTAAAGTCTCCGTTTTTACCGTCAACAAAAACCTTACTTTCCTTTGATGTGGACACATTGTTATAATACATCCACTCAAATCTTGCATCATTTACATAAACATCGTACAAGTATGGATATTTTGTTTTGTAAACCTCGCTTGTTACGTCAACACCACGCATATCGTTTTCGTCAACGGTATGAACTCTCGTCATTGTAAGCGGGTCTCTGTGCATTCTTATGTATGAATTACTCATATTATCAAATGCGACTGTGGGATAGCAATCGATAATAAAGTTATTGTGGAAAGACAAAAGTCCTCCGCAGGTATGGTGAATTATACAAAATCCGCCACCCTTGATATTGTAGAAAAAGTTATCGTAAACGGTGTTAAAAATATCCCAATCGTCAAAATACAAAGCACAAGCTCCCAACGCTGTGGGAACGTTGTTTTTTATATCGTGGAAATAGTTATTTCTGAATATATTTCCAACCTCGCTCATATCACGCCCCATATATATCGCTCCGCAATCGGAAGTCTCCAAAACGCAGTTTGAAATATCATTGTACTCAATAATATGGTCGTTTCCGTGAAGGTAAATTGCCATTCCGGGCAAATCATACATAAGACAATGGGAAACAGTGTTTCCAACGCCCATAAGATTAACTGCCGCCTTATATGTACGATCCAATCTGTTTACTCGATAAAATTCGCAGTTATGGATTTTATTGTGTGCCGGAATAAGCTTTTTACGGTTTCCGCCACCCATCAAAATTCCGCCTGCACCTGTATCGTAAATTTTACAATCCTCTACAGTATGATTTTTTCCGCCGTTGTTGTCCCATGCGGCAAATTCATAAATATACTCGTGCCAGCTTCCAATTTCTCCTGACAAAGGCAAAAATGGCTTCGCTTTTTCCGAATGCTCGCCATGACAATTGTTAAGTCCATGCTCCAACGGAGTTGAACCCTGCCCTATCTGAATGGCAACAATTCCGATGTTACGCAAGGTGCAAGACTTAATACTGCAACCATCACCGCCCTCAACGTAAATTCCCGTTGCTCTTGTATTTTCAAAAACTATTCCCTCGAAAACAACGTTTTCGCAATCCATAAGTGAAACCATAGGCTTGTCCAAAACAGAAAGCTGAAGTAATGCTGTTGAAATATCCACGTCCTTTTTAGGAATAAAATAAAGAATTTTTTTGTCAATATCAACGTAATATTCGCCCTCATCCGTAAGCTCTTCAAGTAGGTTTACAATATACCAACCCGAATGACCGGTGTAGTTATAGCCGAAAAGATGGGGTTGTGAGGTTGTTATCGTTTGATTTTCAACATCTATTTTTTCAATTTTCACGCATTCGTCTGCCCAAGCTTCACTGGGATAGCCTGCCAGATAAGCGTGATTTGCATTCTTCCAATTTTTAATATGCTCGTCTCTTATTTTCACAACGGCATTTCTGCAATCAAATTCACATTGCCTAACTCTGCTTCCACGTTCTATAATATCGTCTTCTTCATAGCCCACAATACCTTTTTTGGGGTATCTTGCAATCTGTTGAGCTTGCAAATTTACAAAAAATTCATTCGGTGCAACGTGATAAGCACGTCTGAAACCTCTGTTTCCAAGCTCGTGAAGTTCAATATTCAAATAGGACAAATCAATCATTTTAATGTTGTCCTTATATGTCGTTATTTTGGAATTATCCAAAACAACACCGCCGTCAAAAATTACGTTTCCCTTTGCCTTTACGGTGATGTTCTTTTTTCCTTTAAATTCAATTGTTTTGTCAATAAAATATCTGCCCTCTGGAATTTCAAAAATTTCTCCGTCCTTCAATTCACCTATTTTCTTAATAATATCCATTTTTCTTTCTCCTTTTTTTGTAAATATTTACTGTAAACTCCAAAAAAAAGATTTCTTTTCTT
>CAYPIJ010000066.1:0-8041 GCA_964410755.1 uncultured Oscillospiraceae bacterium
GTATTATATTGTAAATATTATAAAAAACGGAAAGATTTTCAACACGGTAACGGAAAACCAAATAATAAATTGTGTTGTAAATTCCGACAAAAATCTCAAAATTTACGAAATAAATTGACATATATTGATATTTTTTTAACAATTTTGTCTTAAAGTGAAATTTTTTTTAAAAAACTATTGCAATTTTCAAAGTTTTTGTGTATAATAGATAGTATTAAATTATTTATTCCACTTTGAAAGGACAGATTGAAAATGAAAGAAATAAATTGCATAGGCGTTCTTACAAGCGGAGGTGACGCTCCGGGAATGAATGCGGCTGTAAGAGCCGTTGTAAGAGCTTGCCTCCACTACAATAAAAAAGCTATTGGTATAAACAATGGTTATAAAGGACTTTTGGACGGTGATGTTGTTGAAATGACATATACTTCCGTTTCAAGAATAATAAGCAAAGGCGGCACTGTTTTAAAAACAGCAAGATGTGTTGAATTTAAAAATCCGGAAGTTGTTGAACAGGCTGCAGAAAAAGCAAAAGAATTGGGAATTGATGCCCTTGTTGTTATCGGCGGTGACGGTAGTTTCAGAGGTGCTCTCGATTTGTCAAAACACGGAATCAACGTTATAGGAATACCGGGAACTATCGACAACGACATCGGTTGTTCCGATTACACAATCGGTTTTGATACTGCTTTAAACACAGTTTGCGAAGCTATCGACAAAATCAGAGATACATGTTCATCTCACGACAGATGTAACGTTGTTGAAGTTATGGGCAGAAACGCAGGCTATCTTGCACTTCATGCAGCTGTTGCAACAGGTGCGGAAGCATATCTTCTCCCCGAAATTCCATTTGAAGTTTCCGATATTTGCGACAAAATAAAAGAATATATTTCTTTGGGTAAATCTCACTTTATCGTTGTTGCTGCGGAAGGCGTTACAAAAGATTTGGGCGGTGCTGAAAGTTTGTCTAAAATTATTGAAGAAAAAACAGGTGTTGAAACACGTCATACAGTTTTGGGATATATTCAAAGAGGCGGTAACCCCAACGTAAAAGACAGAGTTGTTGCTTCCAGAATGGGTCTTAAAGCGGTTGAACTTTTACTTGAAGGCAAAAATAAGAGAGTTGTTGTTACAAAAAATGATCAAATCGTTGATTATGACATAACTGAAGCTTTAAGTATGAAAAAAGATTTTGAAGTTGAACTTGCAAGACTTTCCGACTACCTTAACTACTAAAATATAAAAGTATAGGAATTGATGTTATGAAAATAAAAGAATCGGCTGAAAATTACCTTGAAACCATTTTGATGTTGAAAAACAAAACAGGTTTTGTCAGAAGCATTGATGTGGCAAATGAGCTTTCTTTTACAAAGCCAAGCGTTTCGGTTGCCATGAAATCATTCAGAGAAGAAGGCTATATTACCGTTGACGAAAACGGCGGAATTAACCTCACCGAAAAAGGCTTGAAAATTGCAGAAAGTGTTTACGAACGTCACAATGTTATTGCAAAAGCGCTTATGGCATTGGGAGTTGACGAAGAAACCGCTTATACGGACAGCTGTAAAATAGAGCACAACATCAGCGAGATAAGCGTTAGAAAAATCAAAGAATATCTTGCAAAAATGAAAAATATATAGTTTTTTAAAAGGAAATGTGATTTTTTTTCACTTTCCTTTTCTTTTCTATATTGACATAATAATCAATTTATGATATACTAAAATAAAAAAGGAGTTTTAATTATGTATACAGCAATATTATCATTTTTTCTTTCCTTGTGTATGATTTTTTCCGGAACAAACGGCTCTTTAAGTTCATTAAAAGGCTTATCCTTTAATGATAATATAAATTCATACACTTCAAAGGGAACTTTAAATATCACACTAAAAAGCGAAATTTCAGACAACATAAAAAAAGAAATGAAACCCTTTAATCTTCAAAGCTTATTTAACGCTTTAAACGATTTTGAAATTTCATGGGAAAACAATCTGCTTACAAAAAACAATCAAACAAAAGCAAATGCAACTTTTTCGGTTAGCTCTCCCGATATGACCTTTACATCAAGTACTTATTCAAAAATCGATGACAAAAAATCGCAGTGCTATGTTGCAATTCCTACCGTTTTGAAAGCAAACTTACCGGAAAAATACGAAAATTGCAAATATGCTTTTTATGATTTCAACACAAAATTTGACGAAGAAACTTACATAAATCTCTATTCTTCGTTGGTTAGTTCAATGTTGAAAAATGAAAATGAGCTTACAGACTACATAAAAGAAAATAAAGATATTTTCAAAAAAAGAAATTCTGAGTATACCATAACACTTAACAACGACCAATTACTTGATTTTTCAAAAGCGTTGGCACTTACATTTTTAAAAACAGAAGAAACAACCGAATTTTTGAATTTTTACATTGAATACATAAAAAGTGCGATTAAGGAAAACATATCCCTCACCTCCCCTGCTTCAAACGAAGAAATTTCAGAATATGCTCCAACTCCCACAAATGATGCATTATTTCTTATTTTAGGTGAAGATTTCTTTGATTACACGCTTTCTTCAGCGGATATTTACAGTGCAAGAACACACATAACCGAATTTTTCGACAGTATAAAAGGCTGCGAAATTTTGGGCGAAAAAGGCTTGGTACTAAAATTAAAAACAAACAACAAAAATCAGATTACAAATGTTAATTTAACTGCTGATTTGTCTGTTGATATAGCAAAATTATGCGGTTATTCCGATACATTCAAAATCAATGCTTTTATAGAATTAAATAACGATTTTACAAACATCAATAAGCTTACATATGTCTCTATTCCCAATTGTTCCGACAAAGAATGTGTAAATGTTTGGGATTGGGTAACGGAATATCAAAAAGAAATTGAAGAATCTTACAACTATGACGACGATTACGAATACGACGATTACGGAGAAAATTACATAGACAATCTCGTTTTGCCTGCTTCGGACGGTTCAATAACACTTATTAAAGATGATTTTAAGGTTGATTTAATAAATCCGTTGAAAGTTATTAATGGTGTCGATTATATATCTTTAAGGGATTTGGAAAATATGTATTATTTTGACAGCATAGAATACATTCCCGAAACAAACACTGTTGAATTTGAGCTTTACAGTGAAAAATACAACTTTATAATAGGTGAAAATGAAATTAAAACAGAATTTTATTCCACTTGTCTTACTTCGCCAACCACTAACATTGACGGAAAATGTTATGTTCCTTTAAAGTCGTTTATTTACGGAATTTTCAGCAGTCAATGTTATTGGGACAATGTAATGAAAGCAATAATAATTTATTGGTAAAAGAGGAAAAAGAAAGATGATAAAAGATACAATAGTTGCACCTGCAACAATGAATATGAACAACGCCGTTTCGGTTATACGTTTAAGCGGTGAAAAATCCGTTGAAATTGCAGACAAAATATTTTCGAAAAAAATTTCAAATTCACCTGACAGAATGTTGGTTTACGGAAAAATTAAAGACGAAAACAACAATATTATAGATGATTGCTTATGCGTTAAAATGATGTCACCCCACTCATATACAGGTGAAGACACAGTTGAATTTTACTGTCACGGAGGTCAAACCGTAAGTGAATGTGTAATTAAAGAAATCATTTTAAACAGTGCAAGAATTGCCGAAAAAGGAGAATTTACAAAACGTGCTTTTTTAAACGGAAAAATGGACCTTACGCAAGCTGAATCGGTTATTGATATTATAAATGCCCAAACAAAAAATTCTCTCTTAATGGCGCAAAACAACCTTAACGGAAAATTAAGAAACAAAGTTGACAACATAAGAAAAAAAGTAATGAATATTATTATGCTTATTATGGCTGGTAATGATTTCCCCGACGAAACAGGTGAAGACATAAGCTTTGAAGTTAAAGAAAGCATGGAAAGCGTATTGAAAGAAGTTAAAGAACTTACAAAAAGCTATGATAAGGGAAAAATCATAAGAGACGGATTTACGTGTGCAATATGCGGAAAGCCAAACGTTGGAAAATCTTCTCTTTTAAACGCCCTATTAGCTGAAGAAAGAGCCATTGTTACCGACATTGAAGGAACAACAAGAGACGTTGTTACGGAAAGAATCGACATCGGCGGATATATTATGAATATTGCCGATACTGCAGGTCTTAGAGAAAGTGAAGATAAAATTGAAAAAATCGGAATAGAAAAATCATATCAATATATGAACAGCGTTGACCTTGTTTTATATGTTGCGGATTTATCAAGAGAATTGGAACAAAAAGAAATTGACGAAATTAATTCTCTTGAAAACGATTGTATTCTTATTTTAAACAAAACCGATTTAAAAAACGACGTTTCAAATTACGATGTAAACGAAAATATTCCTATTGTTGAAATAAGTGCAAAAAATAATATTAATATCGACAATCTTACAAAAGTTATTAAAGAAAAAATCGAAAGCAGATTGAAAAAATCCTCTACCGAAGAAACAATTTTTTCTCAAAGGCATTACGAATGTCTTATAAATGCAGACAAGTACCTTACAAAAGCGATAGAAACAATTTCGTTCAACTACGAGCCTGACATTGCATCAATCGACTTGGAAAATTGCGCTTCCGCATTGGGAGAAATAACCGGTACAACTGTAAACGACGAAGTTATTGACAACATATTTAAAAATTTCTGCATCGGTAAATAAAATCGGAATAAAAAGTCCTTTATTTGTAAAAATAAGTAAAGGACTTTTATTTTTTTTAAAAAGGAAGGAAAATTTTATGAGTTTAAGAACAGACCTTGCAGTTGAAAGTGTTTACAACCACGTGGGAAGCGGAATTGAAGAAACAAACGAAAAAATAGGTACAATTAATTTAACAAAAATCGATATTACCACTCAAGAAGCAGCAAAAAAAATAGGAAAACCCATTGGAACATATATCACGTTGGAAAGTCCTTATATCGGTGTAAATTCACCTGAACATTCTCAAGAAATTTCAATACAGCTTTCAAATAACTTAAAAGAACTTATTAAAAATGCTGTTCCGAATTTTTCCCACAACACAAAAGTTCTTGTTTGCGGCTTGGGCAACAGAAACATTACGCCTGACTCACTTGGAACGGAATGTGCCAAAAGTATAATGGTAACAAATCACATTATAGAACTACTTAATAAAAACGAAAAGGATTTTTCATGTGTGAGTGTCATAACTCCCGGCGTTATGGGAATAACGGGAATTGAAACAAATGAAATAATAAAAGGTGTAACAAATGAATTTAAACCAAATCTTATTATAACAATTGATGCTCTTTGTGCTATGACGAAAAAAAGAATGTTCAAAACCATTCAAATTACCGACACAGGCATAAGTCCCGGAGCAGGTGTTGGAAACAAACGCAGAGAAATATCGGAAAAAACCATGAATGTTCCCGTTATTTCACTTGGAATTCCAACCGTTGTGGATTCAAATTCCATAATTTACGATTTTTTAACATCTGTTTCCAAAGAAAACGAAAAATCACAAATTTATATAAACAAAATTTTAGCGGAAGAAGATTCCCTTTTCGTAAGTCCAAAAGATATTGACGAACTTATAAAAAGAAGTTCAAAAACAATATCAGATGCAATTAATCTTTCCTTGCATAATAATATCGACTTTGATTTTATCGAGAGCTACACCTGTTAAGTTAAAAATCATATCGTTTGCATTTGAATTTTTTCTCACAATATTATATTATATCATTGACAAACACAAAATATTGTGATAAAATTATAGTAAATTAATATTTGGAGGTTAAAAATGTTAAAATTTATATGTTATCCAAAATGTACAACTTGCCAAAAGGCAAAAAAGTGGCTTGACGACAATAAGATTGAATATGAGATGAGAGACATAAAAGAAAACAACCCGACTTTTGAAGAGCTTTCCGAATGGTTTAAAATAAGCGGATTGCCTCTTAAAAAATTTTTCAACACATCGGGACTTTTGTATAAATCAATGGAATTAAAAAATAAACTTCCCAATATGTCGGAAGAAGAACAGTTGACACTTCTTTCAACAGACGGAATGCTTGTAAAACGTCCGATTTTAATAGGAGAAAATTTTGTGTTGGTTGGTTTTAAAGAAAAAGAATGGAGTGAAAAAATATGAGAAAAAATTTCGGAGCAAAAGCAATTTTATATCCAATGCCTGTGCTTATTATCGGCACTTATGACGAAAACGGAAAAGAAAACGCAATGAATGCCGCCTGGGGAGGAATAAGTGAAGAAACTCAAATTTCAATTTGTGTGGATTCAGGCCATAAAACAGCAAAAAATGTTGTAAAAACAGGAGCATTTACAATTAGTATTGCAGATGTTGAAAATATTGTTGCTTGTGACTATGTTGGAGTGGTATCGGGAAATAAGGAACCTGAAAAAATGAAAAAAACAGGTTGGCATACTTCAAAAAGTGAATTTGTAAATGCACCAATATTCGAAGAACTTCCCCTTACACTTGAATGCAAACTTATAAGCTATGATGAAGAAAGCTGCAGACTTGTCGGCGAAATTGTAAACGTTTGCGCAGACGAAAAAATTCTTAACGAAAACGGAAAAATAGACTTAACAAAATTCAGTCCGATAACATTCGACCCGGTTAATCATACATATTGCAAAATCGGTGAAGTCGTAGGCAAAGCTTTTTCCGATGGCTTATTATGGGTAAATAAGCAGTAGTTGTATAACCGGTAGGGTAATAAAAACGCACTTGTGCATCGCCGGTAGTATTAGGGCTATGCCAGAAAATGAAATACACACCCCAAATTTGATTTTTTGAGGTGTGTAACGATAACCATTGACATAAAGTACGGTGTTATAAGAATTGTTTGGAAAATTTTTGTTTTCAATCTGCATGTAATTTCAAACAGTATGATTGCAAGTGCAATTGCCGATATTACTCCGACTGCTATAAAAAGAATATTTAAACAAGAAGAAAAACTTAAAATTTTCAAAGCCTACCCAATCGCTTCCGAATATTCCTTTTGAATAGTTATACCGTTTAAAAGCCAATATAAGACCGAAAAGCGGTATGTAAGAAAATATGAAAACCAACGCCGCAGGTATTACACACAGCGACCCCAGTTGCCAATCACTTTTTGATAATTTCTTTTTCATTGTTGTAAATTCTCCTTTCATTGTTACAATAATTATACCATAGCAAAATCAAAAAAACAATGTCGATTTTTTTTCAATCAGTGCGTTTTTTTACCATATTTTTAATTTTTTTACTTTTTTTCATTAAAAAATTATATAAAACCACTATAATATAAAAAAGCACTTGCAAAACGCAAGCGCTTTTTTGTAGCTTTTGACTATATTTGATTTATATTTGTTAATTTATGTTACTTTGTTTCGACATAAATATTTCCGCTTATTCCGCAATCTTCACCATTTAATTTAAACACAATCCCTATTTGAGAAATATTGTTGTTTTCGCTGTCAATATCCAGCAAGCAGTCACCTTTATAAAATCCGTTTGAAGAATAAACCATTGTACCTTTTATATAAACATCAAAATCACCTGAAATTTTTTCAATAACAAGCTTTTTATCGCATTTAATATCGGGTACATCAACAGTTGTTACAAAATATGCAAATCCATTTTTACCGGACATCATTAAGCTTTTTTCTCCGCCTATTGTTGTAGGTATCCACGGAAAATGGCAATACGACATTTCATATTCTGTTGGATAATGGTCCACAACATCGGAAATTCTGTGATTATTTGCATAAAACAAAAATTTTGAAGCGTCAATTGATTTTTGCATATTTTCAACAGCATCAAAACCTACAGTTTTAGCCATATTTCCGCAAGTAAACATTGCTTTGACATTTCCTGTATTTTTCGCTTTTACAATAAATTGTGCACAACCGTGAAATAGCTTTTGAACTTCGCTTTTTGTACTTTTGTGATTTGTATTATCACCATTTGCAGAACCTATTAAAATTCCGTTTTCAATTTTTATAAAAACATCGTTATCTTCATTTTTCACAGTCTGTCCGTATTCATCTT
>CAYPIJ010000066.1:8051-10231 GCA_964410755.1 uncultured Oscillospiraceae bacterium
TTCAAATACACATCGAAAATTACGCTGTCTGAAAGCTTAACGCATTTTTCGCTTGATATAACTTCCAAAATACGTTCTTTTCCGTAGCTTCTTATTTCTTTTTCGCAAACAATCTTTCCGTTTACACGTCCCACTGCCTTCAAAATTCCTTTTTCGTAAGGGATTTTATAAATTTTTGGATCAAAAACATTATTTTCATCTTCACCTAAGCTTTTTCCATTTACAAAAAGCTCAATTGTATCGCAATTGGAATAACAAATCATATCAAGGATTTCTCCGTCCTTACCGTGCCACGGTCTTGGAATTTCCAAAACATATTCATCTCTCCACAAAGCTTTGTGCCAATATGCACAATCCTTGTAAAATCCACATATATCCATTGCACCAAAATTTGAAGTTATTCCAGGCCAACAAAAAGGACCCGGTTCTCCGTAATAATCGATTCCCGTCCAATAGAAACCACCTGCGACATACGGTCTTTTCATAATATAATCCCAAGTACTTCCGGGAGTATCTGCCCAAGGAAAAAGATTTTCTCTGGGAACACGACAGTAACAAGAAACTCTTGATTTTTCTTTGTTAGTAACATATTCATCTCTTGTAGTCAAATATGAGCCTGTTTCGGAACCGATAATCGGGATATTAGGGTACAATTTATGAAATTCATCGTAACCATACTGAAAATAGTTAAATCCCATAATATCCACGTATTTTACAGCACCGTCAATTTCCAAAGGACCATTCATACCACCTGTTATCGGTCTGGTTTTGTCGTATTTATGTAAAGTTTTAATCATGGAATTAATGATTTTTTCTCCCATTATGGTACATTGCAACGGTTCTTCATTAAACAAGCTCCACATAATAACACAAGGATGATTTCTGTCTCTTTTTACAAAAGCGGTAAGTTCCTTTAAACAAATTTCACTTGAAGAAAAATGTCTTACTTCATTCATAACATAAATTCCAAGCTCGTCACAAACTTCATAAAATTCCGGGCTTTGCGGATTGTGTGATGTTCTTATTGCATTACAGCCCATATCCTTCAATTTTTTTAATCTGTACTTCAATATACTTTTATCAACCGCAATACCCACTCCACCGTGATCGTGATGTAAACATACACCTTTTAGTTTATCGTTTTTTCCATTAATGAAAAAACCTTTTTCGCAATCAAATACAATTTCTCTAAATCCGAATTTTACTTTTTCTTCGTCATATATAACACCGTCTTTTTGAAGTTTTACATTAATTTCATATAAATTTGGATTTTCACAATCCCAAAGAAGCGGATTTTCAACCTTTATACAATTTTTTGTGTAAGTTTGTCCCAAAAATTCATATACTACATCGCAATTATCCGAATTAACAATTTCACATTCAACATTAACATTCCAAGTACCGTCATTGTTATTTTTAGTGGTAACAAAAACACCATCTTCACAAAAATATGAACTGTTTTTCACGATAATGTATGTATTACGATAAATTCCGCCGCCTTCATACCACCAACCTTCTTTACACAGAGAATCTGCTCTTACTGCAACGGTATTATTTCTGTTGAAATATACAAAATCGGTAATATCAATAAAAATAGGAGTATAGCCACCTTCAAAAGCTCCGACTTTTATATTATTAAAATAAATTTCGGAAGCTATGGAAATTCCGTCAAACTTTATAAAAATTTTCTTATCTTTATATTCTTCCCCCAACATAAAATGTTTTCTGTACCACACAACGCCTTGAGGTCTGTTTCCCTGTCCCATTCCGTATTCTTTTTTAGGATTTTCACAGATTACCCAATCATGAGGCAAATTAACAACTTCCCAATCTCCGTCATAAAAAGATGCGCTTTTTACACCTGCCATAAGGCCTGTTTTTGTATTACTTCGGTAGCTGTCAAAATAGTCTTCGGCAACATTTTCCAATAATTCTTCCTCTTTTTTAAATTTCCATTTTTCATTAAATAAAAATCTTTCGCTCATTTTTTTCTTCTCTCCTTATAATATCCTAATCCTTTAATGACTGCATTGGTGCCGGGATACGTTTTTTAATTGTTAATTCTATTTATCATGACACAAAAGTACAACATAATTATCGCTATTGTATTTTTTTATAAAATCCATGCTTTTTTCAAGGCAAACTGATGCACCGGTCGGAATTTGTTTTAAAAGGCAATC